>NZ_JBHSHJ010000004.1:0-77355 GCF_042652905.1 Giesbergeria sinuosa
ACCAAGTTCCGGTGGGGCTGCCCCAGCCCGCAGAGAATGTGTATGTCGAGCTCAAAGATTATGTGCAACTGGTGCCCACAGCCGCTTTGACAGGCGTGAGTTGGTACACAGGGTCGGTGGATTCGTTCTCCTAGAGCGTGTTATGAACTGCCAGCGGTAGCTAAGATCTGGCTCGCCGCTGGCCACATCAGCACCACAAACACCAGAAAGTTAGGACGGCCTTGTTCGCCTCAAGCAACACGAATGCTAGAGCGCAGATCCGAGGTTATCACCTTAAAGCAACCAGCCTGCAACCAGCGGTGTGTTGGTTGGTAGACCGCTTCTCAAACAGGCAGATCATTGGGCGGCATGTGCCAAGGTGCCACCGCACGCACGAATCAGTGCCAAGTACGGCAGAATGAAATCCCATTCTTCGTTCCTGACATTGGTAGGGTGGGGTTTGCGGGACATAGCCACAATTTGCTCTGCTCTTGGGTCAAGTCAGAGTTCATAACATGCTCTAGACGCGCGTTGGCCCGCTTAGCGGGCACCGGCACTGCTGGCCCGGATCGCTGCCAGCATGGCTGGATCAATCCAGGCGCTTGCCTGTCGGTAGACTGGGGCCAGTGTTTCGCGCCACAGTGCCAACATCTGGGCCGTGGGCTCATGCACGGTCAGTTTGCCGCTGGCCTTGAGCAGCTCCAGCGCCCGCTGGTTTTCTGCCTCGGCAATGCTGTTGGCGTATTGTGTGGCTTCGTGCAAGGCCAGGCGCAGTGCTTCACGAATGTCGTAGGGAAGTTGGTTCCAAAATTGCCGGTTCACCAGCACCACATAAGCCAGATAACCATGCCGGGTGACGCTCAAATGGCTTTGTACATCGTGCAGGTGCTGGCTGTAGATGTTGGTGGGTACGTTTTCTTGACCATCGAGTTGGCCTGAGCGCAGTGCCTCGTACACATTGGCCATGGGGTGTATGGACACATCGGCCCCCAGCGCCTTCATCTGTGACACCAAAATACGCGACGATTGAATCCGGATTTTGATGCCACGAAAGTCGGCGGGGCTTAGCAGCGGACGGTTGGCCGTAAACACCTTAAAACCGTTGTCCCAAAACGCCAAGCCTTGCAGGCCGCTGGGCTCCAAGCGCCGCAGCAGGGTGGCTCCTACGGGGCCATCCACGGCCGCCCGAAAGGCCGCATGGTCTTTGAACAGAAAAGGCAGGTCAAACACCTCAAAATCGCTGCCTCCCACGGTGGCGAGTTTGGACAGCGAGGTGGCCAGCATTTGTACGGCACCAATTTGCAGTGCCTGCAATTCTTCCCGGTCTTTGTAGAGCGTGCTGTCGGGGTAGACTTCTACCCGCACTCGCCCAGCTGTGCGGGCTTCGGCCAGTTCTTTAAATTTCAATGCGGCCTTGCCTTTGGCCGTATCGGCCCCCACCACATGGCTGAACTGGATGATGATGGGATCTTTGGCCGTTTGTGCTTGGGCTGTGGTGTCAGGCAAGGGCCAACCGTTCGCCATAGCCAGCGCCAACGCACTGGCAAAGCACCGGCGCGTCAAAGCTGGGGGGGGAGTTTTTGGGGGGGCTGGGGTTGCGCATGGTCTTGTGTGGTCAATCCTAGAATGCACAAATGCTAGCGGCTCACCTTCCTACCCCATTCCGTCCTATGGTGAGGGCGTCTTTTGTCAAACGCAACTACTGGCTGCTGCCTAGTTTGTTGGCGCTGGTGTTTGTGTTGATGGTCGGGGCTTGGGCATCGGTAAACGATGCTGCTGAACAGCGTGCATTTGCCCAAACATTGGCCTCCGATGCCGCCAGTGTAGAGGCACAGATAGCGGCCCGCTTGGAGGTGGAGCGGGCGCGTTTGCGTGACATTGCCCGCCAACTGTCGCTGGGGTCGTCCAGAAACCGCACTGGCTTTGCCGAATTGGCAGAGGTGCAGGCAGCGTTGCAGCGTTTATCCAACCGATTGGTGTGGTTGGATGACAAGCTGCGCCTGTTGGCCAGTGCCGAGCGCCAAGTGCGCTGGAGCACGCTGGAGGACAGTGCTGATTTGCGCATCCAAATGCGCGGGCAGGCCGAGCATTTGGTGGTGCCTGCCCCCAGAGGTGACGGGCAGCCCGGAGGTCAATTGCTGGCCCGTTACGCAATCACCGACCTATTGGGCAGTACCGATCTGGCCTGGCTGAACCGTCGCTACGAGGTATCATTTTTATCAGAGTTGGGCGAGGTCATCGCCACCACAGCGCATCCGCAGCGCATGGCCCACGGTGCCCCGTTTGAGCGGCACTTGGCTTCCTCTGCCGACACCCGTCTTATTCTGCGCCCCTACGACATGCCCATCCTTTGGTGGCGCAGCCCGCGCACCTTTGCCCTGTTGGCGGGCTTGTTGTTGCTGGGGGCCGGAGGCTCCTTGCTGTTGCGCCGCGAAATGCGACGCGTAGCCCAAGCCGTGGCCGATGCCCAAACTGAAGCGGCCTGGCGGCAGTCGATGGAAGATTCGGCCTTGGTGGGTTTGCGCGCCCGAGATACTGAGGGCAGCATCCTCTACGTGAACAAAACCCTGTGCGATATGGTGGGCTACAGTGCGCAGGAGTTGATTGGCTCTCGGCCTCCGCTGCCGTTTTGGCCGCCCGACGCCGTGGATGCCATGATGGCCCGCAACCTTGATACCTTGGCCGGAGCTGCCCCAGCCACAGGTTTTGAGAGCCGTTGGCAGCACCGCGATGGTCACTTTATTGACGTGATGATTTTTGAGTCCCGACTGCATGATCCGCAGGGCCAGCACTTGGGCTGGATGGGGTCTATCGTCGATATCAGTGATCGCAAATTGCTGGAAGAAAAAAACCGCCGCTATACCGCGCTGATGGCCCAACATGCCCGTCTGAGCGATTTGGGGTTGCTGGCTTCGGAGTTGGCGCACGAGCTCAACCAGCCGCTGGCGACTGTGATTGCCTACAGCTCGGGCCTGTCGATGGCCGTGCGCAAAATGGAGCAAGCCAGCCCCGACATCTTGGCCGCCTTGGATGCCTTGCAACAGAATGCCCGCAAGGCGGGCGATATTGTGCATTGGATTCGGCGTCAAACCAGCCGTGTGCCTGCCCAACACCAGTGGTTGGATATGGCCGTATTGGTGGCCGAGGTGCTGGCAATGCACCGGCACACCTTCCAGCAAGCTGGCATGGTGCTGGAGTGGACTCCCCCTGGCATTGCGTGCCCTGTATTGGCCGATCGTGTGGGCATAGAGCAGGTGTTGGGCAATCTGTTGCGCAATGCCTTAGAAGCATTGTCGGAGCAGCAAAGCCCGACGGGCCATGTCCAGATCACCCTCACCCCGCGCCATGCCCCGGAAGGGGGTGTCGGGAGCGTAGAGGTTGCTGTCTGTGACAACGGCCCCGGTGTGCAAGGTCGCAATATTGACGATCTGTGCGCCACCTTTTATTCCACCAAAACGCAGGGCATGGGCTTGGGGCTGGGCATCTGTCGCTCCATTATCGAGGCGCATGGCGGCACTTTGACGGCCAGCGATGCAGAATCTGGTGGTGCCATCTTCCGTTTTGCCCTGCCTATGGCAGCACCATTGCCACCCTCTCTGCCGGAGTCTTTGCCATGAGTACGCTTTTTCTCTGCGACGATGATGCGGGCGTGAGTGGTGCGCTGTCATTTTTGTTGCGGCAATATGGTTTTGAGGTACGCGCCTACAGCAGTGGCCCTGAACTGCTGGCTGCCATAGATGCTTTGCCGCCACCGGTGCGTGGTGTTTTTTTGCTCGATGTGCGCATGGAGCCAATGTCGGGGCCACAAGTGCATGAGCAATTGTTGCAACGTGGCTTGCGCCAGCGCAACCCGGTGATTTTTCTGACCGGCCACGGCGATATTCCGATGGCTGTGGCGGCTATGGCCAGAGGGGCGCTCAACTTTGTGGAAAAGCCTTACACCGATGATTCCCTGATTGCCATTTTGCGTGACGCATTGGTGCAAGAAGCCCAGTGGCAAGCGGCGGCCAAGCGGGCTGAGTTTTTGCAATCGATGGTAGAAAGCCTGACCCCACAACAGCGCCGCGTTGCGGTGCTGGTAGCCGCAGGCGATTTGAACAAGGTCATTGCCGCCAAGCTCAACATTTCTGAGCGCATGGTCGAAGTGCACCGCGCCAAGGTGTTTGAGAAGTTGGGGGTCGATTCAGCCGCCGCCTTGGCGACCACTGTGGCCGACATCCGCGCTTGTGGCTTGGAGCTATCCCCCCCCGAGGCTGCTTAAAACCCCAAAGCCGTGGCAGACGGATGCTGCCACGGCTTTGGGGGTGTCCATCTGAGGGGTGGATTTAGCGGGTGGCAGGGGCCACTGCCATGTGCTCTTGGCGCTCATCCATCAGCACTTCAGGCTCTTGGGCTTCTACTTGGGTGGGGGCATCCAAGCCTTGTTGTAAGCGTTGCATGTCCAAGTCCCCCGTCCATTTGGCTACGACCAAAGTTGCCACGCCATTGCCAACCAAATTGGTCAGGGCACGGGCTTCGGACATAAAGCGATCAATGCCCAGAATCAGCGCCAAACCAGCCACTGGCACACCGCCCACTGCCGACAGCGTGGCTGCTAACACAATAAAGCCACTGCCCGTAATACCTGCGGCGCCCTTGGAGGTTAGCAACAGCACAGCCAACAGTGTGAGTTGCTGCGTCAAGGTCATGGGGGTGTCGGTGGCTTGGGCAATGAAAACTGCTGCCATCGTCAGGTAAATCGACGTGCCATCCAAGTTGAACGAATAGCCAGTAGGAATCACCAAGCCCACCACCGATTTGCGTGCGCCCAGGTTTTCCAATTTTTCCATCATGCGCGGCAGCACCGATTCTGACGACGAAGTACCCAGCACAATCAACAGTTCTTCCTTGATGTAGCGGATGAACTTGACGATGCTAAAGCCATGCAAGCGGCTGATGATGCCCAACACGACAAACACGAACAACAGGCAAGTCAGGTAGAACGTACCCATCAGCTTGCCCAGCGAGAACAACGAGGCAATGCCGTATTTGCCGATGGTGAAAGCCATCGCACCAAACGCACCCACGGGAGCGACCTTCATGATGATGCCGACAATGTCAAACAGCACATGCGAGAAACGTTCGATAAAGTCAAACACCAGTGTGCCCCGGCCACCAAACTTGTGCAGTGCAAAGCCAAACAGCACCGAGAACAGCAGCACTTGCAAAATTTCGCCCTTGGCAAAAGCATCTACCACCGAAGACGGAATCACGTTGAGCAAAAAGTCCACTGTGCCCTGCATTTTGCCGGGGGCCGTATAGGCAGAAATACTCTTGGTATCGAGCGTGCTGGGGTCCACATGCATGCCGCTGCCCGGTTGCAGCAGGTTGACCACCACCAACCCAATCACCAGTGCGATGGTGGACACAACTTCAAAATACAGCAGGGCCAAGCCGCCGGTCTTGCCGACCTTTTTCATGTCCTCCATACCCGCAATACCCACCACCACAGTACAAAAGATGATGGGGGCAATAATCATCTTGATGAGCTTGATAAACCCATCTCCCAGTGGTTTGAGGTCGGCGCCCAGTTGTGGGTGAAAGTGGCCCAAGCATACGCCAGCGATCACGGCGATTAGCACCTGGACGTAAAGGGATTGGTAGAGCGGCTTGCGCTGCGGTGTTGGTGACGACATGGGTGTCCCCTGCTGAAAGTGAGTGGAAACAGCGCCTGTGGTGGCGCTGGCCTATACCCGTGACGATAGGGGGGAGGCACTTTCTAGCCAAGTGTGGGGTTCCACATCAGGGTTAACCCTAAACCATTTCTCCAGTACCTTTGCGCGTACATGGCTTTTGGTTGGGGGGGACATGGTGCAATACCGTGCCCATGAAAAAATCCCGCTTACTGTTGCCAATAAGCGGGATTTTATCGATATGGTCGGTGTGAAAGGATTCGAACCTTCGACCCCTTGCACCCCATGCAAGTGCGCTACCAGGCTGCGCCACACACCGAAGAATTGAATTATATACCTGAAAAATCCATCATTTCAAGATGGCACCTAATTTTCTGCATCAGACTGCCAACGAGCCAGTGCTGCGGCATCACTGCTGCGGGCATCCAGCCAGCGGGCACCTGTCAGAGTGTGTTCTTTTTTCCAGAACGGGGCCTGCATTTTGAGATGGTCCATCAAAAATTCGCAGGCAGTAAAAGCCTCTGCCCGGTGGATGGCCGTGACTGCCACCAGCACAATGTGGTCAGAGGGTTGCAAACGGCCCACACGGTGGATGATGCGCGCTCCCAAAATGCCAAACCGGCTGATGGCCTGCTGCGCCAGTGCCATGATGGTGCGCTCGGTCATGCCAGGATAGTGTTCCAGCTCTAAGGTAGACACGGTATCGCCTGCATGGCATTCACGCACGGTACCTACCAGGCAACAGACAGCACCCACCCGGGGATCTTGTCTGCGCAGGGCAGCCAACTCGGTAGAAATATCGAAGTCAGCGGTTTGCACTGCCACATGCAGTGCTGGCATAAGGGGCATGATCGGCAGCGTTCTTTTTATGGGGAGCGGTGCAAGCGGGGAGCGGCCAGCATGGCACGCTCTTCCTCCACCACTTTATCTAGCTGCTTTTGTGCTGGAGTAGAGGGCAAGGTGGCTAGCAGGGTTTGCAGTCGGGACAGATCTGCCACCGTGGGCGCTACCTTGATTTGGGCCACGGCCGCAGGCAACTGCCCCGATTTGACCAGTGTAAACACCTTGGTCGCCCATTCGTTTTTTCCTCGCGCCATTGTCGCCTTTCTGTGAGTCCGGCACAAATGCCGGTAGCATGGGGCTGCACTTTAACGCTCCTTTAACCCACATTGGCACGCTATGGCCACCTCTACCATCACTACTGCCACCTACCAACTGTATCCATCACCGCGCAACCACAGTAACACCTTGTTTGCCCATGAGTTGTTTGTGCCTTACCCCTATGCACTGATCCATCTGCCCGATTACAACCTTGCAGGTGCCGCCACTTTGTTTGCAGCCTGTCGGCTGGCCGATCAAAAAATGGGGCAATTGGTGACGTTTGAGTTGCCCGCCGATCTGGCCCGGTTTGAGCGCCTGTTCACTCCTGATTGATATGTCTGACAGCGAAAACCAGATTTTCGTCCCGCCCTCTTTCATTGCCCTGTACAGCGATGCCCGTGGGCGTTTGCGTGAACGCCCCGCTTGGGTACGCGAACGCTATGAACTGTGTGAAGACTTGGCCGGGCATCTGGTGGGGCAGGCACAAACGCTGTACCAGTTGCAGGTGCCTTCGGAGTTTGAGGTGCTGCGCCGTATTCATGCTGGGTTGAGCAGTGCAGATGCAGGCTTGTTGGCAGAAGAATCGGTGTGGGTGGTTTGCCGTTTGGCCGAGCTATTGGAGTGGCCATGTCCTGAACTCAAGCCCATTGCGTCTTCAGAATGAGGGCATCTTGACGGCTGAGGAGCGACGGCATTGGTGGTACGCAGGCCGTGGACTGGGCTTAGCCGCCGGTCACGGGAGGAAAAAATGCAACTTCGGCACCGTCACTCAAGGGGGCAGAGGTCTGGCAGAGTTGTTGATTCAGGGCCATACACACCCCAGGTGGCTTGGTAGCCAAGCCTGCATAGGCACCACCACGTTGTACCAAGTGGTCACGCAACGCTCCCACGGTCGCCGCTTCGGTGGTTACGGTTTCTTGGGATACGCCCAATGCTTCTCGGATGGACGCAAAATAGAGCACGGTAATTTTCAAACCAAAAGCTCCGAAAACGGTAGAAAGCGTACCGTGTCTCCAAAAGCAATGGGTTGTCCAGCGGCTTTGTCCACCAAGCCATCACCCCAGAGCATAGAGGTCAGCACCCCAGAACTTTGGTTGGGGAACAAGTCCAGCCCTCCAGAGGCATTACGGCGCACGCGCAAAAACTCACGGCGTTGGTCTGGGTGTGGGCAAGCAAAATCAGCACGGGCCAAGCTAGCGTGTGGCGCCACGGCGTGGACTCCTTGCAGGCGCAGCAGGAAGGGGCGTACCAATACCGCAAACGTGATCAGGCTGGACACAGGGTTGCCTGGCAGCCCAATAAAATGCGCGGCCCCCACACGGCCATAGGCAAAAGGCTTACCCGGTTTGATGGCAATTTGCCACAGATCCAAGCGTCCGAGTGCTTCTACGGCGGGTTTGACATGGTCTTCTTCGCCTACGGATACGCCACCGCTGCTCAGGATCAGGTCGTGGTGGGCGCTGGCCTCTTGCAGTAGAGCCAAAGTGGCTTCACGCTGATCGGCAACGGTGCCCAGATCAGTCACTTCACAACCTAGGCGCTGCAACAAGGCCCGTAAAAAGAAGCGGTTGCTGTTGTAAATGGCGCCAACAGGCATCGCGTCGGGGGCTATCTCGCCTGGCATGACCAACTCATCCCCGGTGGAAAACAGAGCTACTCGTGGACGCCGTACCACCAGCAGGTCTGCCAGACCGACACTTGCAGCCAAGCCCAATGCGGCAGGGGTCATACGGGTGCCTGCCGCCAGCACCACAGTGCCACGGGCAATATCTTCACCGGCCCGACGTATCCATTGGCCGGGTACGGGAATAGTATGGCATTGCACTGTGCCTTCGGGTAGGGACGTACAGTCTTCTTGCAGCACGATGGCATCGGCCCCTGCTGGGACTGGTGCGCCAGTAAAGATGCGTGCCGTTGTTCCTGATGCCAATGCACTGCCCGCACTGCCTGCGGTCAGGCGCTGGGAGATAGGCAAAACAGTACCTGTGCTTTGCACATCAGCGCAGCGCACGGCATAACCGTCCATCGCACTATTGTCTTGGGGTGGCACATGCAACGCTGAGATCACCTCTTGTGCCAGCACCCGGCCATCGGCCATGAGTGTGTCTACCCGTTCATGGTCAGGCAGGGGCTGGGCGTGGGCCAGCAGTTCTGCCAAGGCATCGTCTAGCGGTTTCAGTGGGTTGGTGCGCCCCATGATTACCTTTCTTATCTAGCGGGGGGAGTCGCAAACGGCAATCCGTTGCCCAGTGCGTTTGGCGGCATACATGGCCGCATCCGCTTGGGAAAGCAATGATTGGGCGGCTGTTGCGTCCCGAGGATAACAACTCAAGCCAATGGCCGCGCCCACGGCCCATTCGCTGGCCTCCTGTGCCATTTGCGTGAATACGGTCACCAGCGTTTGCTGGAGTCGCTCGCGCTGCACTTCCAAGGTGGCCGTAGGTGTAGGAGCCAACACCGCAAATTCATCCCCCCCTAGCCGGGCCACCAGCCATTGCTTTGCACAATGCGCGCGCAAGCCTGCGGCCACTTGGCGCAGTATTTGGTCGCCAGCCGCATGGCCAAAACGGTCATTGACGGCTTTGAAGCCATTGAGGTCGATAAAGGCCAACACCACAGCATGGTGGGGATCTGGTGTCTGTGGGATGTGATCGTCCAACCAGCGGTCAAATGCGGCGCGGTTTGCCAACCCGGTCAGTGGATCGGTCTGGGCAATCAAGGCCAGCTGCGCCATACGTTGTTTTTCTTGTGTGATGTCGATCACGACACCACACATCAAGGCGGGTTGGCCGTGCCCGTCGTACAGCATGTTGGCCAGTTCGCGGTGCCAACGCAACTCGCCCGAGGGCCAGAGAAAGCGATATTCGACATTGAGCGCAGCGATGCCACTTTTGCAGTCCAATTCAGCGGCCAGCAGCATGGCGCGGTCATCGGGGTGAACCCGATCGTAAAAATCGACCGGGTTGGCATACTGGGGGTCTTTGCCGAAGGCCCGGATTTCGTACACTTTGTCAGACCAGTGCCATTGATCTTTTTGGCGCTCCCATTTGTAAACGCCAATACCCGCAAACTCCAGTGCCTTTTTGTACCAAAGGATTTCTTCTTGCAGTAACACCAAGTCTTGGTGCAGGGGACGGTCACTCATGGCGACACGCTCCTGCACTACCGGCCCATTGGATGCACCGCAGACATGCGCTGCTCAATCGCAGTGGCGTGCGATGTAGGCTTTGACTTGGGCCACATCGGCGGGCATCACCTGCACGCGCTTGGGCAAATCTTCAATACCAACAAATTTGGCTGGGCGCTCAGGGGCATGGCCCAAGGCTTCGACAATGGTTTCGGCAAACTTGATGGGCAACGCGGTCTCTAGCACCAGCATGGCAATGCCGGGGCTGCGGTGTTCGCGCGCCACCTTCACGCCATCAGCGGTGTGGGTGTCGATGGTCATGCCAAAACGGGCATGGGTGTCGCGGATGGTGGCTAAGCGGTCTGCATGGGTGCTCTTGCCGCTGCAAAAACCATAGCGGCTGGCCGCTTGGGCAAAAGCCGGGTGTTGGCTCAAGTCGAAGTAGCCTTGCTGGCTCAGGGCATCGCCAAACAGAGCCTGCACCTGTGCGCCGTCACGCCCCAGCAGGTCAAAAATAAAGCGTTCAAAGTTGCTGGCTTTGGAGATGTCCATCGATGGGCTGGATGTCTCGTGCGTGTCGGCACTGCTGCGCACACGGTACACGCCGGTGCGGAAGAACTCATCCAGCACATCGTTCTCGTTGGTAGCTACCACCAAGGTGTGGATGGGCAAGCCCATCATCCGGGCCACATGACCGGCGCAGACGTTGCCAAAGTTGCCGCTGGGCACGGTAAAGCTGACTTGCTCGGTATTGCTCTCGGTGGCTTGGATGTAACCGGCAAAGTAGTACACCACTTGCGCCAACAAACGCGCCCAGTTGATGGAGTTGACCGTGCCAATTTTGTATTTGCGCTTGAACTCCAAGTCGTTGCTGACGGCTTTGACGATGTCTTGGCAGTCGTCAAACACGCCTTCAATGGCGATGTTGTGGATGTTCTCGTCTTGCAGGCTGAACATTTGTGCCTGTTGGAAGGCACTCATGCGGCCATGTGGGCTGGTCATGAAGACGCGCACACCTTCTTTGCCACGCATGGCGTGTTCTGCGGCACTGCCGGTGTCGCCACTGGTGGCGCCCAGAATGTTGAGCTGTTCGCCCCGGCGTTTGAGTTCGTATTCAAACAAGTTGCCCAGCAACTGCATGGCCATGTCTTTGAAGGCCAGTGTGGGGCCGTTGGACAGAGCTTCTAGCCACAGGCTGTCTTCGATATGGCGCAGCGGCACAATCTCGCCCGTGCCAAAAACGGCGGCGGTGTAGGTCTTGTGGCACAGGGCGCGCAGGTCGTCGGCAGGGATGTCGTCAATGTAGAGCGACAAAATTTCAAAGGCCAGCTCAGCGTAACCTTGCTTGTGGTAAACGGTGCGCCAACGGGCGAGCGTGGCATCGTCCACTTGGGGATAGTGTTCGGGCAGGTACAGGCCGCCATCAGGGGCCAAGCCTTCGAGCAGAATGTCGCAGAAGTGCTTGCGGTCGGGGTGGCCGCGCGTGGAGAGGTACAACATCAGTTCAACTCCTCTTTACGGATACGGGTGATGGGGGCCAGCACGGTGGGCAAGGCCTGCATCTGGGCGATGGCATCGTTCATCGTGCCTTCGCGCGTGTCGTGCGTCAGGATGATGAGGTCGGTTTGCGTGCTGCCTTCGCCGCCCACTTCGTCGGCTTCGCGTTGCAGCATGGCATCGATGCTGATGCCTGCACCGGCCAAAATGCCAGTCACTTGGGCCAATACACCGGCTTGGTCGGCCACGCGCAGGCGCAGATAGTAGCTGGTGACGACTTCGCTCATGGGCAGCACCGGCAGGCTGTCCATCGCGGCATCCAGCGTGTGCGCTTGGAAGGCCAAGTGCGGCACGCGGTGGTGGGGGTCAGCGGTATGCAGGCGGGCAATATCGACCAAATCAGCAATCACGGCGCTGGCCGTAGGTTCGGAACCGGCACCCTTGCCATAGTAGAGCGTTGTGCCCACGGCATCGCCATGCACCACCACAGCATTCATTGCGCCTTCCACATTGGCAATCAGGCGCTTGGCCGGTACCAAAGAGGGATGCACGCGCAGCTCTACGCCCTTGTCGGTGCGCTTGCTGATGCCCAGCAGCTTGATGCGGTAGCCCAGTTGCTCGGCATATTTGATGTCGGCCGCGCCCAGCTTGGTAATGCCTTCGACATAGGCTTTGTCAAACTGCACCGGAATACCAAAGGCAATCGCGCTCATCAGCGTGGCTTTGTGCGCTGCATCCACGCCTTCAATATCAAAGGTGGGGTCGGCTTCGGCATAGCCCAAGCGTTGCGCCTCTTTGAGCACCACGTCAAAGTCCAGGCCTTTGTCGCGCATCTCAGACAGGATAAAGTTGGTCGTGCCGTTGATGATGCCCGCCAGCCATTGGATGCGGTTGGCCGTCAGGCCTTCGCGCAGTGCCTTGATGATAGGGATGCCCCCGGCCACGGCGGCCTCGTAGGCCACCATCACGCCCTTGGCTGAGGCGGCAGCAAAAATCTCTGTGCCATGCACGGCCAGCAGCGCCTTGTTGGCCGTGACCACATGTTTACCAGCAGCAATGGCTTCGAGCACCAGTGCCTTGGCTACGCCGTAGCCACCAATCAATTCGACCACGATGTCGATATCGGGGTTGGCAATGATGGCGCGGGCATCATTGACCACCTGCACGCTGTTGCCGACCACGCTTTGGGCACGTTCTACGTCCAAATCGGCCACCATCGTGATTTGGATGCCACAACCGGCACGGCGGCTGATTTCTTCTTGGTTGCGTTGCAGTACGTTAAAAACGCCGCTACCAACGGTACCGATGCCCAGCAGGCCAACTTGAATGGGTTTCATAAGGTAATGTGCTAATTAAAAAAGTTGCGGTGCTGTACGGCCAAAGAATTACTCAGTGCCGTGGCGCTTGCGGTACTGCTCCAAGAACTTGGCCACGCGGCCAATGGCCTCACGCAGATCGGCCTCGTGGGGCAGAAACACGATACGAAAGTGATCGGGGCTGGGCCAGTTAAAGCCCGTGCCCTGCACCAACATGACCTTGGTCTCCTGCAACAGTTCTAGGAAGAACTGCTGATCGTCTTCAATGGGATACACCTTGGGATCGAGGCGTGGAAACATGTACAGCGCCGCCTGCGGCTTGACGCAACTGACCCCCGGAATGGCCGTGATGAGTGCATGGGCCAAATCGCGCTGTTTGCGCAGGCGGCCCCCCTCGCAGACCAAATCATTGATGCTTTGATAGCCGCCCAGTGCTGTTTGGATGGCCCACTGGCCGGGCACATTGGCGCACAAGCGCATGTTGGAGAGCATGTTCAAGCCCTCAATGTAGTCTTTGGCGGCTTTTTTATCACCCGACACCACCAACCAGCCCGCACGGTAGCCGCAAGAGCGGTAGCTCTTGGACAGTGAGTTAAAGGTGAGTGTGAGCACATCGTCACTCAGGCTGGCCAATGGCGTGTGTTTAATGCCATCGTAGAGCACCTTGTCATAGACCTCATCGGCAAAAATGACCAAGTTGTGCTCACGCGCAATCGCCACGATGCCCTTGAGCAGTTCGTCAGAATACAGCGCACCTGTGGGGTTGTTGGGGTTAATGACTACGATGCCCTTGGTGCGGGGTGTGACTTTGGCTCGGATGTCGTCTAGGCTGGGCATCCATCCGTTGTCTTCGTCGCACAAATAATGCACTGGGGTGCCCCCCGAGAGACTGGTGCAAGCCGTCCACAATGGGTAATCGGGAGCAGGCAGCAGCAACTCGTCGCCAGTGTCGAGTAGCGCGTTGGTAGCCATAGCAATCAGCTCAGACGCCCCATTGCCCAGATAAATGTCATCCAGCGTGACGCCCTTGACGCCTTGCTTTTGCGTCTCGTGCATCACCGCCTTGCGTGCGGCAAAGATGCCCTTGCTGTCGGAGTAGCCTGCCGAGTTGGGCAGGTTGCGGATCATGTCTTGCTGGATTTCTTCGGGGGCATCAAAGCCAAACACCGCCAAATTGCCAATGTTGAGTTTGATGATTTTGTGGCCGTCTTCTTCCATCTGCTTGGCCGCGTCCATGATCGGGCCTCGGATGTCGTAACAGACGTTGGCGAGCTTGGCAGATTTGCGTATCGATTTCATGGCTGACGAGGGTGCAAGGGGACCACAGACCCACCCTGACGCAGGGCGCTAGGGTGAAACCTATAATTTGACCACAGTTCCGTCCTCTCTTGCGCCACCCGGCGCAGTACGCCAGCACCATGAAATTTCAGCCCGACCGCCACAATATCCACAGCATTACCGGCTACGGCCCCGGATGGATTAGCGTAGGGCCGGACAAAGTGACTTCTAGCCTGATTTTGGGGGCGCATGGTTTGCGCTTGCCTTGGGACTGTGCCCGGTTTGAAGACCTGACGGCGGCACACTTTGCCCCTCTGGCAGACATTGAGGTCGAATTGATTTTGTTTGGTAGCGGTGTGCGCAACCGTTTTGTACCCCCCGCTTGGCTGCGGCCCCTGATGGAGCGGCGCATCGGCTTGGAAACGATGGACACCCAAGCGGCCTGCCGCACCTACAACATCTTGGCTGGTGAAGGCCGCAATGTGGTGGCCGCGTTGCTGTTGGAGACAGCTTAAAACAGGCCAAAAGCCGTTTCGGGGTAAAATGCCGGGTTGCGGTCGGAGGCAATCCAGAACAATACATCCGTTCCTCCGGCTTCCAACGACCACACTCCCGAGAGACTGCAGTTTATATGGCGATCGTTGTCAACAAGCCCCTTCCCGAATTTGAAGCCAACGCCACCGGCGGCATCAAGGTGACCAACACCTCGCATCACGGGCAGGTCATGGTGCTGTATTTTTACCCCAAAGACAACACGCCCGGCTGCACCACCGAGGCGATGCAGTTCCGCGACAAGTACAAAGACTTTGTCAAAGCCGGTGCTGCGGTGTTTGGCGTCTCGCGTGACAACATGAAGTCGCATGACGAGTTCAAAGAAAAGCTGGAACTGCCGTTTGAGCTGATTGCCGATACCGAAGAAAAAATGTGCCACATGTTCGGTGTCGTCAAGAACAAGATCATGTATGGCAAAAAGGTCAAGGGTATTGAGCGCAGCACTTTCCTGATCAATGAGGAAGGCATCCTGACCCACGAATGGCGTGGTTTGAAGGTGCCCGGCCATGTCGAAGAAGTGCTCAAGGCTGTCAAGTTACTCAAGGCGCTGAAAAAAGCGGCCTGATGCTGCCGACATCGCTGCCGTGCATAATGGCCCGATGCCGCTGAACTCTGCGAAGCTCCTTTCTGACCGACAAGCCGCCTGGGTTTCCCGGCGGCTTTTTGCTTTCTGAACCTGCCTGATTGAGGTCTTTGCCCATGCCACCCCTGCCACCTGCTCCCACCCGGCGTGCCGCCCAACTGCCTCCCGAGGCCTTCAAGCCTGTAGCCCGTAAGGCCAGTGCCACCGACAAAAGCCCCCCTGCCCCAGCCACAGATACCGTTGTTTCTGTCAGCGCAGTGGCGGACACGCCAGTGGTGGCCCCAGTTGCGCGCAAGGGTGGTCGTCGCCCTGCTGCCACCCCAGTGAGCACTCCTGCTGTGGCTGCTACCGCCATCGCCACACCTGCTTCCCGTAGCCGCCGCAATGTGCCAACGCCGGCCTTGGTGCAAACACCGGCATCTGTGGTGGCGTCTCCAGAGGTTTCTGTGGTCACAGCGCCTGCAACCCCTATGGCAGCCACTGCACCCGTGGTGGTTGCCCCTGAGAAGCGCCAGCGCCATCAGACACGCAAGGCGGCCCGCAGTAGTGGCCCGACCAAACTGTTTGTGCTCGACACCAATGTGTTGCTGCACGACCCGACCAGCTTGTTCCGTTTTGAAGAACACGATATCTATCTGCCGATGATCGTGCTCGAAGAGCTGGATGCCCACAAGAAGGGCATGACCGAAGTGGCGCGCAATGGTCGCCAGGTCAGCCGGTCGCTGGATGCTTTGGCTGCCACCCAAGGTGCCGACATCGGCCAGGGGCTTAAGCTCGACTCTACCGGCCAGCGTGGGGCCACTGGGCATTTGTATTTCCAGACTTCGGCGTTGGACTACCAACTGCCTACCAGCTTGCCTCAGGGCAAAGCAGACAACCAAATCTTGGGTGTGGTGGAGGCACTGCGCAAGTTGCATGCTCCGCGCGAAGTGGTGTTGGTCTCCAAAGACATCAACATGCGTGTCAAGGCCCGTGCGTTGGGCTTGCCTGCTGAAGACTACCAGAACGACAAAGCACTCGATGATGATGACCTGCTCTATTCAGGCGCTTTGGCGCTGCCTGCCGACTTCTGGAGCCGCCACGGCAAGGCGGTAGAGAGCTGGCAGAGCGGCCCGAATACTTTCTATCGCATCAGTGGCCCGATCGTAGCGCAGTGGATGATCAACCAGTTTGTCTATTTTGAAGCCCCCGGCGAGCCCAGTCTGTATGCGCGCGTTACCGAAATCCGCGACAAAACTGCCGTGTTGCGTACGCTTAAAGACTATGCCCATGCCAAAAATGCGGTGTGGGGTGTCAACAGTCGCAACCGCGAGCAAAACTTTGCCCTCAACCTGCTCATGGATCCAGAGGTCGATTTGGTCACGCTCACTGGCACGGCAGGCACGGGCAAGACCTTGATGGCCTTGGCCGCTGGCCTGACCCAAGTGCTGGATGAGCGCCGCTATACCGAAATCATCATGACCCGTGCTACGGTGAGTGTGGGCGAAGATATTGGTTTCTTGCCTGGCACCGAAGAAGAAAAAATGGGGCCGTGGATGGGTGCCTTGGACGATAACCTCGAGTTTTTAGCCAAAGGTGAGGGGGGCAACCCCGGCGAGTGGGGCCGTGCTGCCACGAATGAATTAATTCGCAGTCGTATCAAGATCAAGAGCATGAACTTTATGCGTGGGCGCACGTTCATGAACAAGTACGTCATCATCGACGAGGCACAAAACCTGACCCCTAAGCAGCTCAAAACGCTGATTACGCGTGCTGGGCCAGGCACCAAAATTGTCTGCATGGGCAATTTGGCGCAGATTGATACGCCCTACCTGACGGAAGGCTCTTCGGGCCTGACTTTCACGGTAGATCGTTTCAAGGGCTGGCCACACAGCGGTCATATCACGTTGGCCCGTGGTGAGCGTTCGCGGTTGGCCGACTTTGCCAGCGATGTGCTCTGAGCGCAAAGCAAAGTTGGCAATGCAAATCGCTACTTGGAACGTCAACTCTCTCTCTGTCCGTTTGCCGCAGGTGTTGGACTGGTTGGCCAGCAACCCTGTCGATGCCCTTGGTTTGCAAGAGCTCAAACTGGTGGAGGAGAGATTTCCTTTCGCTGCCTTAGAAGCGGCAGGCTACCACGCGGTAGTTCACGGCCAAAAAACCTACAACGGTGTGGCCTGGCTCACGCGCAGTCCGGTGCTGGAGGTGGTGCGCAATATTCCCGGTTTGGCCGATGAACAGGCCCGCACCATTGCCGCCACGCTCGACACCCCTCAGGGGCCAGTGCGGTTGATCAATGGTTATTTTGTCAACGGGCAAGCACCTGGCACCGATAAGTTTGCCTACAAGATGCGCTGGCTTTCTGCTTTGCATGCTTGGGTGGCTGCTGAGCTGGCTTGCCACCAGCGGTTGGTGCTGCTGGGTGACTTTAATATTGCCCCGCAAGACCGCGACTCTCATGATCCCGAAGGCCTGCGCGGTAGCATCCACCACACCGTGGAGGAACGGGGGCAATTCCAAGCCTTGCTCGATTTGGATCTACACGACGCCTTTCGTCTGTTCGAGCAGCCCGAGAGAAGCTTTTCTTGGTGGGATTACCGGATGTTGGGTTTTCAGAAGAACCGTGGCTTGCGCATTGACCATATTTTGGTCAGTGCAGCATTGCGCCATACGGTCACTGCTTGCACCATCGACCGCACGCCTCGCAAAAAACCGCAACCCAGTGACCATGCTCCAGTGGTCGTGACTTTGGGTTGAGGGCCAGCGTTGCCGTGCTAGTCTTCATGGGCATCGAGGCCCAACTCTTGGATTTTGCGGGTGATCGTGTTGCGCCCAATGCCCAAACGTTGCGCAGCCTCCATGCGGCGGCCATGTGTGGCAGCCAAGGCTGCCGCGATGAGTCGGGACTCAAAGCGGCGCGTCAATACATCCCAGACATCTGACTGCCCACTGGCCAGCAGCAATTGGGCTTCGGCCTCCAGAGGGGCTTCCCACCCACTGTGAACGGCCAACTCTGGCCCTGTGCCTGCCGCTGGGGTGGGCCAAGCGGGTGGGGCAGACCCAGCGGTGGTAATGCCAGATCCAGCCATCATGCTGGTGGCCTGTAGCGAGGGTTGTGCCAAAGGCAAAATGGGGGGCTGTGGTGGTGGCGCCTCCAGCACTTCTGGAGGCAAATCCTGCACAGAAATGACTTGGGCCGGTGCCATGACTGTGAGCCAATGGCAAATATTTTCTAGTTGGCGCACATTGCCTGGAAAGGCAAACTGTGCCAGCCGGGCCAGTGCAGCATCTGCAATGCGCTTGGGCTCCACCCCCAATTGGCGCGCACTTTGCTGCAAAAAATGGCGCGTGAGCATGGGCACGTCTTCGGGGCGCTCGCGCAGGGCTGGCAGCCGCAGCCGGATCACATTGAGCCGATGGAACAAGTCCTCACGGAAGGCACCGTCCTTGACCCGCTGCTCCAGATTTTGGTGGGTGGCGGCAATGACACGCACATGGGCTTTGACGGCGCTGTGCCCACCCACGCGGTAAAACTGCCCATCTGACAGCACGCGCAGCAAGCGGGTTTGCAAATCAAACGGCATATCGCCGATTTCATCCAAAAACAGCGTGCCGCCCTCCGCCTGTTCAAAACGGCCCCGGCGCTGTGTTTGTGCGCCGGTAAAAGCGCCGCGCTCATGGCCGAACAATTCGGATTCCAACAAATCCTTGGGGATGGCCGCTGTATTGATGGCGACAAATGGCCCATTGGCGCAGGGCGAATGTTTGTGCAGGGCGCGTGCGACCAGCTCTTTGCCCGAGCCGGATTCGCCGGTGATGAGCACTGTGACCATGCTTTGGCTCAGGCGGCCAATGGCACGAAACACGTCTTGCATGGCCGGGGCTTGGCCCAACATCTCCGCCGCAGCAGCGGGGCTGTCTTGGGCCACGCTTTCGCGCTGGCTCTCTTGCACAGCCCGACGGATCAGCTCGACTGCTTTGGGCAGATCAAACGGCTTGGGCAGGTACTCGAACGCACCGCGCTGAAAGGCGGAGACGGCGCTGTCCAGATCGGAATAGGCCGTCATGATGATCACCGGCAGTGCCGGTTGCAAGGCATGGACTTTTTCCAACAATTGCAGCCCAGAGCCACCGGGCATGCGAATGTCACTGACCAGCACTTGTGGCCCTGGCTGGGATGCGTCACCGGCCCCAATGTCGGCCAAGGCATCTAGCACTTCGCGTGGGTTGGTGAAACTGCGGGTGGGCAGGTTGTCACGCGCCAGTGCTTTTTCTAGCACAAAGCGGATCGAGGGGTCGTCATCTACTATCCAGATCGGCTTCATGGGTGTTGTGTCTCACTGGTTGCCGGTTATATATCCTTAGGGCAAAGGAATCAGGATGCGGAAGTCGGTGCGACCGGGTGCGCTATCGCACTCGATCATGCCGTGGTGGCGCTGCACAAAGGTTTGTGCCAACGTCAGGCCCAACCCCGACCCGCCATCCCGTCCCGACACCAGGGGATAGAAGATCCGCTCCCGTATGGCATCGGGCACGCCTGGCCCGTTGTCTATGACATGCAATTCCAATGCCAGCTTGTAACGCTCGCGCCCCAAGGTGACTTGCCGGGCCACCCGGGTGCGCAACATGATGCGCGCGTTGCTCTGTGCCATCTGTGGCACCAGTGCCTGTGCTGCGTTTTGCACCACATTGAGCACGGCTTGGATCAGTTGCGCTCGGTCTCCTCGGAACTCTGGAATCGAGATGTCGTAGTCTTGCTCAATGCTCAGCCCCTGCGGATACTCCACCAACACCAGTGAGCGCACCCGCTCACAGACTTCGTGGATGTTCACATCCCCCACCAGATGGGGGTGGCGGTGTGGGGCCAGCAGCCGATCTACCAAACTTTGCAGGCGGTCGGCTTCATGGATGATGACTTGGGTGTACTCCGTCATCTCGGGGCTGTCGAGTTCCATTTCCAACAACTGCGCGGCTCCCCGAATGCCTCCCAGTGGGTTTTTGATTTCGTGTGCCAGATTGCGGATCAGTTCTTTGTGCGCCTGTGCTTGATCGCGTAGGCGTTCTTCTCGGTCTTGGCGGGCTTGTTGTTCTAGCGGCCACAATTCGACCAGCACTTCACCAGGGTGGTCTGCGGGCACAACGCTCACATGCACCAGCACCGATTCTTGGTGCAAGCGTTTGAGGCAGCCATCAAAGCGCACCGCAGCAAAATCTTCTCCCCAGCTACCGGCCAGTGCATTTTGCAACAGCGATGGCAAGGTGAAGAATTGGGCAAAGTCCATGCCTTCGAGGGTGCGGCGTGACAAACCTACCGTATCTTCGAGGGCTGCATTGGCAAACTGCACAGTACCATCGGGCCGCAACACGGCCACCAGCACCGACAACAAATCCAGCGACTGGAAGCGGCCAGTCAGTGCGGGAGCCTTCATTTGAGCCGTCCTATCTCACGCTGGATGCCTGCGATATCACTTTCGGTGCGGGCAATGTGGGCCTTGAGTTCTGCGGTGCGCTCGGCATAGCGTTGGGGGTTGCGCAAATCCAGTGCATTGCGTTCGGGGGCACCGTTGTTGTATTCTTTTTCCAAGTCTGCCAATCGGGTTTGGGCTTTGCGCAATTCGGCCTCCAAAATGGCGCGGGCATCTGAGTCGCGGGCACGCTGCTCGCCATTGTCTACGCGGGGGGCACCAGCCGGTGATGCCACTGGGGCGGGTTTGCTGGAGGTGGGGGCGGCAGTGCTGCTGCGTGGGCTGGCGGGGTTGGACTGCAATACGGTGACATTGCCCCCATCTACCGGTTTGCAGCCGCGCTCACGGGCTTGGTTGGCATTGTTGGTGTACTCATTGCCACAACGGTAGATGCGGTCCTGTGCCCCAGCAACCACAGGGGCTCCCAGAAGGGCGAACAGCAGGCCCGAGAGCCAGATGAAGCGTGTTTTTTTCATGAATTTTCTCGCCTGGAACATGCAGGGGGTATGCGCCAGAGTATCTGCGAAACACTCTCCTGCTCCAACGAACAAACCGCCGCGACACCCCGACAGCAGGTGGGATGTAGGCCAGCCGTACAGGTTCCGTGGCAGTGCATGATAGGGTGCGACCATGAAAAAAGGCGGTGTATATCACCGCCTTGTGTCTTGCATGTGGGCCAATAAGGCCCAGCATCAGAGTTTACAGCGAGTAGTACATGTCGTACTCGACCGGATGCACGGCCATGCGGAAGCGGGTCACTTCGCTCATCTTCAGCTCAATGTAGGCATCGAGCATGGAGTCGGAGAACACGCCACCCTTGGTCAGGAAGGCGCGGTCTTGGTCGAGGTGCTCCAGTGCTTGATCCAAGCTGTGGCACACGGTAGGCACCAGCTTGTCTTCTTCGGGGGGCAAATGGTACAAGTCCTTGGTGGCAGCTTCGCCGGGATGGATCTTGTTTTCCACGCCGTCCAGACCCGCCATCAGCAGGGCGGCAAAACCCAAGTAGGGGTTCATCAGTGGATCGGGGAAGCGGGCCTCGACGCGGCGACCCTTGGGGTTGGACACGTAGGGGATACGGATAGAAGCCGAGCGGTTTTTGGCCGAGTAGGCCAGCTTGACGGGGGCTTCAAAGTGGGGCACCAGGCGCTTGTAGCTGTTGGTGCCGGGGTTGGTGATGGCGTTCAGGGCGCGGGCGTGCTTGATGATGCCACCGATGTAGTACAGGGCAAAATCGCTCAGGCCCGCATAGCCGTCACCGGCGAACAGGTTTTTGCCGTCTTTCCAGACCGATTGGTGAACGTGCATGCCAGAGCCGTTGTCGCCGTGGTAGGGCTTGGGCATGAAGGTGGCGGTCTTGCCGTAGGCATTCGCCACGTTGTGGATCACGTACTTTTGCAGCATGGTCCAGTCGGCGCGCTCTACCAGCGTGCTGAACTTGGTACCGATTTCGTTTTGACCTGCGCCTGCCACTTCGTGGTGGAACACTTCGACTGGAATGCCCAAGGATTCGAGAATCAAAGACATTTCAGCGCGCATGTCTTGCGTGCTGTCGACGGGGGGCACAGGGAAGTAGCCGCCCTTGACGGTGGGGCGGTGACCACGGTTGCCGCCGTCGAGCTTGGCGCCGGTGTTCCAAGGGGCTTCGTATTCTTCGATTTCGTAGAAGGTGTTGTGTGGCTCGGTGCCCCAACGGATGCCATCAAAAATGAAGAATTCTGGCTCTGGCCCAAAGAAGGCGGTGTCGCCCAAACCAGATGCCTTCAGGTAGGCTTCTGCACGCTTGGCGATGGAGCGGGGGTCACGGTCGTACGACTTGCCATCGCTGGGCTCGATCACGTCACAGGTCAGCACCAGGGTGGGCTCTTCAAAGAAGGGGTCTACCACGGCAGTGTTGGGGTCGGGGATCAGTTGCATGTCGGAGGCTTCAATGCCTTTCCAACCAGCAATGGAGGAGCCATCAAAAGCATGGCCCGACGAGAACTTGTCTTCATCAAAATGCGACACCGGCACCGTGGTGTGGTGTTGCTTGCCACGGGTATCGGTGAAACGGAAGTCAACAAACTTGACTTCGTTTTCTTTCACCATGTTCATCACGTCCGCAACGGTCTTGGCCATCAGGTTCTCCTGGAAAAACGCTCGTTGAAAAAATGGATATGTCCGGTCAAAGCAGATTACATGCCAGCCACAACCCACATTGTGCCTGTTCGTGCCAAGGCAACGAGGCCGTTGTGGGGGCATTACTCGGCTTTTGACGATACTCAGAGATTGCGCACCAATTCGGGGCTGCATTTGGCACCAAATTGGTGCAGTCGTGCACGCAAATCGACCCAAGCGGCAGGTACGGCGGTAGCTGGGCCTTTGACGCCCAATTCAATATGGCGCCCATGTACGGGGTGATCCACACTGGGGAGACTGAACACGCGCACTTCAGGATGGGCCTGTTCGATCTGTTCCATCATAGGTGTCAGAGTGGCTTCTATCGCACCATAGACGAGCACAGAATGCTCGGTTTGTGGTGCTTGGTGGAACAGGTGGTGGTATTGCTGTTCTAGCACCCATTCCACCATCGGCCATGCCATGACTGGAAAGCCGGGCACAAAATGCACTGCACCACCGCTGGGCACGCTGCAACTGAAACCCGGAATTTTGTTGTATGGATTGGGAATGATGCGGGCGCCCACCGGAAACACGCCCATTTGCAGGCGTTGTATGTTGTCGGGGCGTTCTGGCTCGAATGGCACTCCCTGCTCTTGGGCTGTGTCTTGTATGCGTTCGCGGATCAGGGCGGCTGCTTGTGGGTGCAACTCCAGTGCTACGCCCAAGGCGCGGGCAGCGCATTGGCGGGTGTGGTCGTCGGGGGTGGCGCCAATGCCGCCAGTGCTGAACACCACGTCGCCTGACGCAAAGGCCCGCGCCAAAGTAGCGGTGATGCGGTCGGGGTCGTCTCCTACATACTCGGCATAAGACAGGGACAGTCCACGCGCTGCCAGCAGTTCGATGACTTTGCCCAGATGCTTGTCAGCACGCTTGCCCGAGAGGATTTCATCGCCAACGATGATGAGACCAAATTTTTGCATGGGGGTTGCTCTTTCAGGAAACGGGGGGAGGCAGCTGTTGTGTGCTCTCGGGGGGGCAGGTCACCACGGGCGGCTGCACGTCTGGCACAGGGGATGGCTGCTCGGCCCGCAATTGTTGCAGTGCTGCCAGACAAAAGTGCACAAACCACAATGACGAAAAGGCAAACACCAGTGCGTAAATCCAGATAGCCAAAGGCACCAAGATAAAGAAGGCTGCCACAAACAGCACCCCCGAAGCCCAGACAATGGCTGGTGCTGCCCCGAGGTAGCCACAGACTACTCCCATCAGCAGCAATGTCATGCGGTGGCGCCGCAGCAGTTCTTCGCATTCGGCTTTGCTGGCGTGTTCTGCCAACGCATCAAAGGCCATGACCCGGTAGGTCAGCCAGCCCCAGATCAGGGGCGGCAAAATCAGCACCAGTGGCGGAATCAACCACAGGGGCATGGACAGCAACAGCACCACCAGTGCCACCAGGGTGGAGCCTAGAGACCAGACCACGCTGTGCAGAAATGAGCCCCCGTGTTGGCGCTCCAAGGTTGGGAAACGCCTTTGTCCTACCAAGGAGACCAGCATGGGCGTCATGAGAAAAGCGACCGCCAAAAGGGACACCAGCACGATCAACGGGGTAAGCAGCACCACCACCAGCACGGGGGCCAACACGCCTGTGGCGTTGTGGAGTCCTTGTTGTTGCAGCCAAGCCCATAGCGGAGCCAGCCAAGTGCTGGCCTCTAGTGCCGCAGACATGGCCGCTATGGCACTACCCCAATAAAAGTAGCCTCCGCCTAGCGCCAATATGACCATCAAAGCCAGTGGCAAGACAGACCACGCTATCACACGGGGCAGCATGCAGTATGCCAAGGCACGGAAAAAGGAGTCCATGAGGAGAGCCATGCTTTCAAGGATACCTGTTGCGGGTCAGGAGGTCATGGGCATAGGGTTTTGCGCTGGGGTGAATAGGCACTCAATCTGGAGTTTAATGATATGTTGTCATACAACATAAACAGATTATCATTGCTGGTATGGAAAGTTCTACAAAGGGGTTTCCCTCCGTCACGCAGCCTAGCCATTTGCCTTTGCGTGGCAAATCTGGGCACAGTGGGCGCAATTTGGCTACCCTGCTGTTTGAGGAATACTCAAGCAAAATTCGCAACGGTTTGCTCAACGAGGGAGACAAGTTACCGACCGAGTCGGCCTTGGTGCGCACCTACGAGGTCAGTCGTACCGTGGTGCGAGAGGCGCTGTCACGTTTGCAGGCCGCTGGCTTGGCCGAGACGCGCCACGGCATTGGCACGTTTGTGCGTGCTTCGCAGGCGGCTCCCACGTTGTCTCTGAATGCAGAAGAACTCAGTGCCTCGGTAGATGTGATGGCCGTGCTGGAGTTGCGCATTGGCCTAGAAACTGAAAGTGCGGGATTGGCTGCGTTGCGACGCACTCCAGACCAGCTTGAGGGTATCAGGGCGGCCTTGTCTGCTTTTGAGCAGGCTTTTCAGCGCGGTGAAGACACGGTGGCCCACGACTTCACTTTTCATATTCGCATTGCAGAGGCTACGGGCAACCCTTATTTTGCCGACATTCTGCGCCACTTTGGCGCATTGCTTATTCCCCGCAAACGCATCGTTTCGCAGCCCCAGCGAGACCCTGATTATCTGCCCCGCGTCAACCGGGAGCATGATGAAATTTTGCGTGCCATAGAGCGCCAAGATGCGGAGTCGGCCCGCGCTGCAATACGCATCCATCTGACCAACAGCCGCGAGCGGTTGCGTTTGGCACAGCAAATCAGTGGGTTGGCGGCTTCCCGCACCTGACCCGCACACCACGCCGTGCCCAACACCTAGGGTTATTACTGAGACAGCAGCCAGCAAACGCAGGCCACAATACATCCAAGTTGTATGACAACCTACAACTTAAATTCTGGAGACAAGCCTATGCAACGACAACAATTCCTTCGCGCTGCTTGTGCAGCCACCATGCTGGTGGCCTGTGGTGGCGCGCTGGCCCAGAACCCAGGAAACTGGCCTACCAAGACCCTGCGCATTGTGGTGCCCTACCCACCGGGGGGGAGTTCTGACATCATTGCCCGCACTATTGGCCCGCTGCTGTCACAGCAACTCAAGCAGCCGGTCATCATTGAAAACAAGGCAGGCGCCAATGGCAATCTGGGGGCCGATTTTGTTGCCAAGTCCCCTGCCGATGGGCATACCCTGTTGTTGTGTGACTTAGGGGCTTTGGCTATCTCGCCATCGCTCTACACCCAATTGCCCTTTGATTTGGGCAAAGATCTGCGTGGCACCGCCATGTTGGCTTATTCGCCCCATTTGCTGGTGGTACATCCCTCGGTGCCTGCCAACAATCTACAAGAACTGGTGGCACTGTCTAAAAAGCAGCCGCTCAACTTTGCTGTCACTGCGACTGGTAGTGCCCCCCACTTAGCAGGTGTAGAGCTGGCCCGCAGCACGGGGGCGAAATGGGAATACATCCCCTACAAAGGGGGGGTGCAATCGGTGCAGGACACCGTGGCAGGCCAGACCCAAGTGCTCATGAACGGCATGTTGGCTACTTACCCCCATGTGCAAAGCGGCAAGCTCAAGCTGCTGGGGCTCTCCAAGGGCACCCGAATGCCCTTGGCCGCCAATGTTCCCACCATTGCGGAGCAGGGCGTGCCTGGTTTTGAGACGGGCACTTGGCAGGGCGTGATCGTGCCGTCCAAGACCCCCGAGGCTGTGGTGCAGCGCCTGCACGATGCACTGGTGGCCGCCATTCGCAGCCCCGAAGTGCGTTCGCGCTTGAGCAGCCAGGGCGCCGAAGTAGTCACCATGACCCCCGCCGAAACCGCCCGCTTTATCAGCACCGAGCGCCAACGCTGGCACAAGGTGGTGCAGGAAGTGGGCCTCAAGCTCGATTAAGCCGTGGTTGCGCCTCCAGCGACCCCCTATTCACCATTCTTTTTTTACTTCCTGCATACACCATGACACCCCAAGACCTTAAAGATGTGATGAGCTCCGGCCTGCTGTCCTTTCCTGTGACGGACTTTGATAGCGATGGCAACTTCGACGCCAAGGGCTATGCAGCCCGGCTGGAGTGGTTGGCCCCTTATGGTGCCAGCGCCTTGTTTGCTGCTGGCGGCACTGGGGAGTTCTTCTCACTGACCTCTAGCGAATACCCCAGCATCATCCAAACGGCGGTGGATACCTGCCGTGGCAAGGTGCCCATCATTGCCGGTGCTGGTGGCTCTACACGTTTTGCTATCGAGTGTGCCCAAGCCGCAGAAAAAGCAGGTGCTCATGGCGTCTTGCTGCTGCCCCACTACCTGACCGAAGCCAGTCAAGAAGGATTGGCCGCCCACGTCGAGGCTGTGTGCCAGAGCGTTCAGTTTGGCGTCATCATTTACAACCGTGGCATCAGCCGTTTTACCCCCGAAACCGTGGCCCGGCTGTGCGAACGCAACCCCAATCTGGTCGGTTTTAAAGATGGCGTGGGTGACATCGAGGCCATGTCTGCCATGTACCTGACGATGGGGGATCGCTTGGCCTACTTGGGTGGCCTGCCCACCGCTGAAGTGTATGCCGCCGCTTACAAAGCGTTGGGTACACCCGTGTATTCCTCTGCCGTGTTCAACTTCATTCCCAAGACGGCTATGGAGTTTTATGAGGCCGTACGCACGGACGACCATGCTACCCAGCACCGTTTGCTCAAGGACTTCTTTATGCCTTACTTGAAGATCCGCAACCGCAGTGCAGGCTACGCCGTCAGCATCATCAAGGCCGGTGCCAAGATTGTGGGCCACGATGCGGGCCCGGTGCGCACGCCCTTGGCTGATCTCCAGCCCCACGAGGTTGAAGAGTTGGCTAGCCTGATCGCCTCTTTGGGCGCACAGTAAAACCGCTGTTGGAGGAGACAACTATATGAAAAAGCTACTGATCGCATGGGGTGCCGCATTGGCACTGACGGCCCAGGCTGCGGGCGGCTGGCCAGAAAAAGCCGTCAACATCATCGTGCCTTTTCCGGCGGGCGGCTCTACCGACACCGTGGCCCGCGCTTTGGCCCAAAGCATGGGGGAACAATTGGGCAAGCCTTTTGTGGTGGACAACCGTCCTGGCGCCACGGGCACGATTGGTGCGGGGGCCGTCAAGCGCGCTCCAGCCGATGGCTACACATTGCTGGTAGCGTCCTTGGGGCCGTTTGTGGTCACGCCGCACCTGGTCAAGAGCGTTCCCTATGACGCCGCTAGGGATTTTGATTACATCACCATTCCCGTTCAGGCACCCAATGTGCTGGTAGCCAGCCCCCGCCAGAAAGCCCGCACCGTGGCCGAAGTCATTGCCACGCTCAAGGCCCACCCTGGGCAACTGAGCTTTGCCAGCTCGGGCAATGGCTCTTCCGACCATCTGGCCGCCGAATTGTTCTGGCAACAAACGGGCACAGAAGGCATGCATGTGCCCTATAAGGGGGGCGCCCCAGCCATTACCGATTTGCTCGGTGGGCAGGTGGACTTTTCATTCCAAAACGTCAATGCGGTGCTGTCCCATCTGCGCAGCGGAAAATTGCACGCCATTGCGATCACGGGCACCCAACGTTCCCCAGTATTGCCAGACGTGCCCACCTTGGGTGAGTCCGGCATCAAGGGGGCTGACATCTACTCTTGGCAGGGCATGGCTGCCCCCAAAGGACTGCCTGCCGATGTCAAAGCCAAGTTGGTCAAGGCCGCCATTGCGGCGGTTCAACAGCCCGATATCAAACGCCGCTTGGTAGAGCAGGGGTTGGAAATTGTGGGCAACAGCCCAGAAGAGTTCACCCGCTTCCAGGCCAAGGAGTCGGAACGCTGGAAGCAGCTCATCCAGACCCGAAAAATCACAGCCGACTGACCCTGGACAGGCCAGCCCTGTCTAGCCCCTTTCCAAATATCGAACCACCGCAAGGAGCCTCCGGCATGGCGCACTCCCGACCCCGCATCCTCCAGTACGGCAAGATGCCGCTGCCCCAGCTTGATACCGAACTGGCGCAGATTTATGACGTGCATCTTCTGTCTGAGCAGGCCGACCCGCAGCAGTTCTTGGCAGAGCAGGGTGCGCAGTTTGAATACCTGGTCACCTCTGCCGCGATGGGTGTGCCTGCTTGGGTGGTGGATGCCCTGCCCCGGCTTCGGTTTGTCAGCAGTTTTGGCGTAGGCTTTGACGCATTAAACAAAGAGGCCTTATTGCGCCGTGGTGTGCGTGTGGGCTACACCCCAGGCGTGTTGGATGATTGCGTGGCCGACATGGCCTTGGCACTGCTCTTGGATGCGGCCCGTGGCTTGTCTGCTGCCGACCGTTTTGTGCGTCAGGGCCATTGGAGTCAGCAGCGTTTTGGCCTCCAGAGCCGTGTCAGTGGCAAACGTTTAGGTATCTTGGGAATGGGTCGTATTGGCAGCACCGTGGCCCGCCGTGCCAGTGGCTTTGACATGCCGGTGGCGTACCACAATCGCCGTCCACTGGCAGATTCGCCCTATCTCTATCAGCCATCCCTGTTGGAGCTGGCCCGTTGGGCCGATTTTTTGGTCATTACAGCCACTGGGGGCGATGGTACGCACCACCTCGTCAATGCAGAGGTACTGGATGCTTTGGGGCCACGGGGTTTTCTGATCAACGTGGCACGCGGCAACGTTCTGGACGAGGCTGCACTGGTATCCGCTTTGCAAGAGGGCCGCATTGCCGGGGCGGGTTTGGATGTGTTCGAGCATGAACCCTACCCCCTTCCGGCGCTGTTGGCGCTGGACAACGTGGTATTGGCTCCCCACATTGCCAGCGGCACCTTGGAAACCCGGCGTGCTATGGCCGACCTGACTTTGCGCAATTTAGAGCAGTTCATGGCCACCGGCGCTCCTGTGGCCGAGGTGCCTTGGTCTGCTGCCCAATAGCCGCTCCCCACCCCTTGTTCCACATCTTGCAGAACCCCTTCTTATGTCTTGCCTGACCCCCACTATCACCCAAATTGAAGTCATTCCCGTTGCGGGCCGTGACAGTATGCTGATGAACCTCAGCGGTGCACATGCACCCTACTTCACGCGCAACATTGTGCTGATCCATGACAGCGCAGGCCATACGGGCGTGGGCGAGGTGCCCGGTGGCGAAAGCATTCGTCAGGCACTGGAAGACAGTAAAAGCTTACTGATGGGCCGCTCCATCGGACAACACCTGCACTTGTTGCAACAGGTACGACAAGCCCTGGCAGGCCGTGATCCTGGAGGGCGGGGTTTGCAAACCTTTGACTTGCGCATTGGTGTCCATGCCGTGACGGCCATAGAGTCCTGTCTGCTGGATCTGTTAGGCCAGCATTTGGGCGTGCCTGTGGCGGCCCTGCTGGGTGAAGGCCAACAACGTGACCGTGTAGAAATGCTGGGCTATTTGTTTTTTGTGGGCCCCAGCAGCCAGACAGACCTGCCTTACCTCCAGCCTGGTCAAGATCAGACCGGCGGTGACGACTGGACACAGGTGCGCCACATGACCGCCATGACCCCTGAGGCCATTGTGCGCCAGGCCGAAGCCGCTTATGCCCGTTATGGCTTCAATGACTTCAAGCTCAAGGGGGGCGTATTGGCCGGTGAACAAGAAGTAGAAGCTGTCACGGCGTTGGCTCGCCGGTTTCCTCAGGCGCGTGTCACCCTCGACCCTAACGGCGGTTGGCTGCTCAAAGATGCTATTCGCCTGATGCGCGACATGCATGGCGTGTTGGCCTATGCCGAAGACCCTTGTGGTGCCGAGGGCGGCTTCTCTGGCCGCGAGATCATGGCTGAGTTTCGCCGTGCCACGGGCTTGCCTACCGCTACCAACATGGTTGCTACCGATTGGCGTCAGATGGCCCATGCCCTGTCCTTGCAGTCGGTGGATATTCCGCTGGCCGATCCACACTTCTGGACAATGGCTGGCTCGGTGCGTGTGGGCCAAACTTGCCACGATTGGGGGCTGACCTGGGGTTCACATTCCAACAACCATTTTGACATCTCGCTGGCTATGTTCACCCATGTGGCCGCTGCTGTACCCGGCAAGGTCACCGCCATTGATACCCACTGGATCTGGCAAGACGGCCAATACCTGACGCAGAACCCACTGCAAATCCAAGGTGGTTTTGTCGAAGTGCCCCAGACCCCCGGTTTGGGCGTGACCGTAGACCGGGCTGCTTTGCAACGCGCCCATGCCTTGTATTTGGAGCATGGCTTGGGGGCGCGCAACGACGCCGTGGCCATGCAGTACCTGATGCCCGGCTGGACATTTGACAACAAGCGCCCTTGCATGGTGCGCTGACCAGACCTTTTACCCATCCTCTGCCGGGGCCAGCCCTCGGCGCTTGCAGCACACGGAGCCCCTATGTCCCGCTACGACAACCTTATCAACGGCCAGTGGACGGCCGCCATTGCCTACAGCCCGAATATCAACCCCAGCGATCTGTCTGACACCATTGGCGAATATGCCCAAGGTGGGGCCGAAGATGTGCAGGCAGCCGTGGCTGCAGCCAGCGCCGCCTTTCCTGCATGGGCGTTGTCTGGCATACAGGCACGCCACGATGCACTGGACAAAATCGGCAGCGAAATTCTGGCACGCAAAGAAGAACTGGGCGAATTGTTGGCCCGCGAAGAAGGCAAAACCCGCCCTGAAGCTATGGGCGAGGTGGCCCGTGCCGGTCAAATATTCAAGTTTTTTGCGGGTGAGTGTTTGCGCCTGTCTGGTGAGACCCTGCCATCCGTACGTCCGGGCATTGGTGTCGAGATCACCCGCGAGCCTATAGGCGTAGTTGGCTTGATCACCCCTTGGAACTTCCCGATCGCTATTCCTGCTTGGAAAATTGCTCCAGCATTGGCCTTTGGTAATTGTGTGGTTTTTAAGCCCGCCGAGTTGGTGCCTGGGTGTGCTTGGGCGCTGGCAGACATCATTCACCGCAGTGGCTTACCCGCAGGCGTATTCAACCTGGTCATGGGGCGGGGGCGGGTGATAGGCGATGCGCTGGTGCAGCACCCCGATGTGGCTGCGATCAGCTTTACGGGATCTGTGGGCGTGGGCCGAGGCATCGCCCAAGCCTGCGTGCACAGTGGCAAGAAGGTACAACTGGAGATGGGCGGCAAAAACCCACAGGTCGTGCTCGATGATGCCGACCTGGCCCAGGCGGTGGAGCTGTCGGTGCAAAGTGGCTTTTATTCCACTGGGCAACGTTGCACGGCCTCTAGTCGCTTGATTGTGACCGACAAAATCTACCCGGCTTTTATTCAAGCATTGCAAACACGCATGGCCCAACTGCGGGTGGGTGATGCCCGCGCTACCGGCACGGATATCGGCCCCGTTGTCAGTCAGGCCCAATTGGAGCAGAACCTTGGTTATGTGGAAATTGCCAAGGCCGAGGGTGCTTTGCTGGCAGCCGGTGGCACCCGTGTGGCCTGCCACAGTGGCAGTGGCAGTGGCAAAGAGGGCTACTACATGGCCCCTACACTGTTTGTAGATACCGAGGCGGGTATGCGTATCAACCGGGAAGAGGTCTTTGGCCCAGTGGTCAGTGTAGCCCGCGTCAAGGATTACGAGGAAGCTCTGCACATGGCCAATGACTCGCCATTTGGCCTATCGGCTGGCATTGCCACCACCAGTTTGAAGTACGCTAGCCATTTCAAGCGCCACAGCCAAGCGGGCATGGTGATGGTCAATCTGCCCACGGCAGGGGTGGACTACCATGTGCCGTTTGGTGGACGCAAAGGCTCCAGCTATGGCCCCCGAGAGCAGGGCCGCTATGCACAAGAGTTTTACACCACGGTCAAAACAGCCTACACCCTGGCTTAACTGGACTGGGTAGCGGCACGGCTTCAAAGGCACCTGCTATGGCGGGGAGCCTTTGGGCAGGAATCTCCATGCTTCTTGGAAGACAAGAGCCGACCGGGCAAAATGGCCCATGAAAAAACCCGTTGATTCAGAAAATCACGCGATTGGAATTGAATTCCCCAATGAAGAAAGCGCAAAAAGTGCGATTTGTTCCCCCATTTGTTCCCCCGTTTCGTTTTGTTCCCCCGCTTTGGGTTTGAAGTGTGGTGGTGTTTGGGCGCTTCTGTTAACGGTCATGCGGCCCCAAAAGTAAGAACCCGGCACTGGGCCGGGCTGGTGGTCAAGGTGGGCTATTGCGGTGGCTGGCGTATAGCACCCACTTGTAGCGACATGCAATGTCTTCTAGGTACGCAGGCTGCGGTGCTTCCTTGGGCAGTCTGGCACGGTGCCACGGGCTGTGCAGCACCATGTGAACATCACGGGCCAATCGGTAGGCCAGCGCCAGCGAGACGCCATGCACTTGAGCCAGTTTGCGATAACTCCAGCCACGGGCACGGTCGGCCCGCATGGCGGCATTTCTCGAATGGCGTGCGCTGGCGCTGGTGGCTTTTGGCATGGGCTAACTGGAACAGTTGTCAGTAACTTTTATAAGGATTGACTACACCCTGCATGGGGCTCGGATTACCCGCACTGGGAAAAGCTGTCGGAGTACCTTTTCAATCTACACAGCATCCCCTGTCATCGCCCACCACGTTGACGGTGTAGCGGTCAGGTGGTCGGTGGTGTCGGTGCCTCCAATGTGCAGGCAGACGGGCCACACGGCCATCCAGTCGCCACGATCAGCACGGTAGAACAGCACCGGCATTTGACCAATGGTTTGGGCCTGCCGCTGTGCCTGTGCCCACCAGCCAGCGATGAGGGCCGGGGTGATAGCGGCATACCGCTTGCACTCGATAGACCATCCGGGCAGCCCTTGCAGGTCATCCTCTCCAGCAAGGTTGCGTACCCGGCGGGCAACGGGGTAGCCAGTCAGATCAGACAGCAGGCGGGCCAGCTCACGCTCGCCGCACTTGCCTTTGTTGCGAGACATGCCACCCATCAGACAGCTCCTACCAATTGCAGTCGATGCCAAACAGCAGCTACGGCCTGGGCATCTTGCAGGTTGTAGCGGGCAATGGCATCGCAGTCCCCAGCCAGCCAGCGGTCAAAGACTTGGCTGCCATCCATGCCATCGGCCTTGGGACTGGGCAGCCCCAGCGCACTGCACAGGGCGTCTAGGCCGATGAACTTGCCGTACCCTGCCCACACCTGCATGGTGTCGCCGTAGTCCCAGCCAGCGCGTGCCATCGGCCCCCGCAACCACTTGGGGATGCGTACCCCATGCACCACGCACCGGCGCCACAGGAACCCCAGATCAAAGGCCGCGTTATGGGCTACCGGGAAGTGGTCATCCACCGGGAAGGCACTGGCCCGGCCAGCCACCTGCACCGCCTCGGCTTGCGTCCAGCCTTCCACCATGTCGATGAAAGACTGCAACAGCACGGCCTCAGTGTCGCCCCCTTGGGCACGGCAAGCCACCCAGTCCCGGCCATCACCATCAGTGCAGGCAATGCTGATGATTTCGCCTTGGGTGCCACCGTCTAAGGCTTGCTTGCGCCATGCCTCTTGTGTGGCTTGGTCTGCCTCATTCGCCCACCATGCAGCGATGGATTCGGCCTTCTTCAAGGTGCCCGGTGGCCGGATGTTGAGGGCCACGGTAGCCAGTGCATCAGGGTGTTGGCTGGGCACGGTCTCGATGTCGATAAACAGATTCATGGTGCGTGCTCCTTAGAAGGGGATGTCCATATCGGGGTCAAAGGGCGCAAACTCGGTGGCATGGGCCGGAGGTGCGGACTGGGCGGCAGCAGGCGCTACAGGGGCCATAGCAGAGCGCGTAGAGGCTGGCGCTGGGGCAGGGGCAGGACTGCCCACGCTGATCACCTTGGGCTTGTTAGGGATGGCTTGGTACTCGGGGCTATCTGCAATCTGCCCTTGCAGGCGTGAGGACAGGCCCGCAAAGACCTGCCAATCAGGTGCAGCCAGATCGAAGGCCACCGGGTTGAGTTCACCAGCACCAGCAGGCATCCCCTTGGGCAGCTTCATTACGCTGGCCAAGTTGGCATAGGTCTTGTCGCCCTTGGTTTCATGCACCACACCCACCAGACAGGCCAGCCCCAGCACATTCTTGAGGTCAAAGCCTGCCAGTTCTTCGGGGGTGAAGGGTTTGCCGCGCCAGCTCTCCAAGAACTTGCGCAGGCCCGCCTTGGCGTGCAGGCTGGCTGTAAAGCGTTTGCTGATGGTGTGGGGGCTGCCATCGCTGCGGCGGTTGTCGGGGTCGGTGATTTCAAAAGACAGCAGCACCTTGTGAGCGCGTTTTTCCTCTCCCTCCCAAACGCTGGTCTGGGTGCCCAAGTCGATCAGGCTAGCCAGCCGGGCGGTAAAGGTGCCCGCTTCGGGTGGGGTGTAGTCGGTGGTGCTGGTTTCTGCAATGGTCAGTGACATGGTGTTTACCTTGGTTTGTCAGTTTTTGGACGTTCTTCGGTCTTTGATACGGTCGTTTTTTCGGTCTTGGGTGGGGGTGGCTGGCGCTGGGTGTCAGGCAGCGCCAGCAGGTGGGCTAGGCGGCGTCAAATGCCTGATCCACGGCGTCTTTCAATGGCTGGCCTTGGGGGCACAGCGGGCCACCGGTGCGGCCTGCCACTTTGCAGTCTGGGCACTGCCAGTAGTGGGCTTGGAACGCACGATCTATGGCTTTCCAAGGCTGGGCACGGTGGAACTTGGGTAGTGGCTTGGCGGCTTTGCGCCATGTGGTGCTGGCCGGGGCCGTGGGCACCAACTTTGCCAGTGGCCCCCGAAGGTAGGCCGCCAGTCCCTCACGTTGACCGGGCGAGGTGGCCTGTATGTCACTGCGCCAATCTGCGCGGGCCTTGTCGCTTGCGCCCGTGCGGTCACAGTAGGCCATTGCCAGCGCCAGCAGTTGGGCCATGCCGGGGTCAGGCGGCAGTGCATTGCTACCCCCTGCTACCTTGCTAACGTTGCTAATTTCCCCATGCTTCCCGTTAGCAGGATTAGCAGGGTAGCAAGGGGTAACAGTATTGTTTTTTGCGGCTGTTCGTACAGCTTCCATGTCAATCAACATGGCGCACCTCCCAGCCAGCACCCAGCGCGCGGATATACCCACGCTGCCCCAACTGTTCTAACAGGGGCTTGATGCCTTGGGCTTTCAGCTTGCGGATTGGATTCGGGCATCGCTGCAAGATGTCTTTTTGTTGAACAATTGCCCCCTGCTCCTGCATCCAATCCCACAACGCGCGCAACCGCTTGTCTGTCTGTGCCTGTTTGCCGGTGCCCATCAGGCGCACATGTTCGGTCAGGTAGAAGTTCACCAGCCCGATGGCACCGTCCATTGCCAGTACGTCAACCGCCACCGCTTGGGGGTTGTTGAACAAGGCGATGATGGCAGCGATACGGGCGGCCTGTTCGGCAGCTTTGCTGGCAAAGGCGCGGGCCTGCTCTAGTTCTTGCCCGTCTGCCTGCTGTGCTTCCACAGCGTTGTAGAACGCAACCCATAGGGTGCGTGCATCAGGGTCTAGGGGTAGGCGCTTGGGCTTGAGTTCGTAGCCATCCCCGGTGGGCCACAGTTCCGGGCGGGTGTCCAGCAGTTGCCCCATGCGGTGGGCGTAGGCCAGCACCGCTGGGCTTTCCATCGGGTTGTGGCCGTTATAAAAGCGCGTTCCGGCCAGTGTCTGGGGTTGCGCTATCAAGCAGCGGGCCAAGAAGCCCTGACCGTCTGCCAGCGGGTCAGACAGCAGGGCACGCAACAGTAAGGGCTGCACCATGATGTGTAGGGCAATACGGCGGCCAAGCAAAGAACTGTAGCCCGTGCCACCGCGCATCACGTCTAGGGTTTCTGCGCTCCACCCCTTGAGGAAAAAGGCCATCGCCCCCATGCGGTTGACCTCTTTCATGCTGTGGCCTCCCAGCACTTCACCCCCTTCAGCACTGAAAACGCCAACGCTGCTTTGCCCCCTGAGTAGCCGGGCTACGCCTTCCACGGTGGCATTGCCCACAGTGAGGGATTTCATCATTGGCTCTTGCGGCTCAGGGTCGCCTTTTTTGTGGCTGGCCTGTTCTTGCTGGTAGGCTTGCATTGCATGGTGGTGCTGTCGGCTTTGCTCTTGCTTGCGCCGGGCAATCTCCATGCAGGCCACATCGTCCACCGCGCTTTTACGGTCGCCGCTGCTGCCACTGGTGACAAGGTAGAGGCTCAGGGGACAGGCTTTGCCATGTGGCAACACCACGTCTGCCAGCGGTTGCACGGCCAAGCTGGCAGCGGCCAATACGCTGCCCCCGGCCATCGCATCGGGCGCTTGCACGTCTTGGGCAATGGCTTGGGCCGCAGCGCCTAGCAGTGGCCCCAGTGCAGCAAAGGGGAAGGGGGCGGGCGGTGTGGTGTCGCTGGTGTCTTCAGGCAGGGGCACCAACTCGGGCCACGCATCACCAGCAGCGCCAGCCGTATCCACCAACGATATGGCTTCAGTCGGTGCTGCCTGTGGTGCGGGTGCTGGCATGGCCGGTAACTGGGCTGGGGGCTTGGGTATGTGGCGTGGCAAAACATGCTGGTCTGCCAAAGCGCCCAACGCTTGAATGCGTTCGATGTCGTGTGTCATTGGAAAAAGTCCTGCATCATTTGGATACGGCCAGCGGCTTGCTGCATGCGGCAGCGGTCTTCGTCACTCAGTTGCACTCCGTAGGCGATGTTTCCGGCGGCGATGGCGACAAGGTGGGCTTCAAAGGCCAGCAGCTCTAAGGCGGCGCGTGCTGGTAGTGGTGCTGCACGCACATGGCCGGGCGGGGTGGTGCCATCGTCCACCCATGCCCCCAAGTCTTTGCACGCTTGCACAAAGCCGGTGCCAGTTGCTGCCATGTGGTAGGCCAACACATCCCCACCACGGGTGCCGCAACCGGCCATGCACACGAAAGCGCCTGTCTCAGTGTTGATACGCAGGCTATCGCTGCCGCCGTGAAATTCGCAGCGGGTGGTCTTCCACTGGGCGCGGCGTGGGCCTATCAGGCGTAAGCCTTGGGCTTCGTAGTAGCTGGCTGGGTCTGGCAGGCGGGATTTATCCAGCGGCATGGGGAGTCTCCGTGCGCAGTTTGGGCAAGGCTTCGCCCATCCCGCTGTGGTGCGGGTTCTGAAAATCAGTCATGGGAGTGGCTCCTTACTCGGCTTTGACCGGGCGTTTTGCAGCGGCTACGGCGGCCCTCATGGCTGCATGGTGGTCAGTGGTGTTGCAGGCAAAGCGGTGGGTATCAATCGGTTTGCAACCAGTAGCGTGCATCTCGGCAAAGTCCGCGCAGCAAGCAATGGCGTTTAGAAGCCCCACCACGGTCGCAGAAGGCAAGGCCAGTACGTTGTCACCATCGCTCTCCATATCTACCTCACGCTGTTGCAGGATGGTGATGATGGCGCGGATGCCATCGTGGGCAGCGCCGATACGGGCCACCCCAAGTTCCCCCACCATGGCGGCGGCATCGTGGCGGTAGGCGTCATAGGGCGAAAAGTTGGGCGCCGATGCTGGGCGGCCTTTGGGGTCTTTCAGGTCAAAGTCACTCATGCTGCTACCCCCAATGTGTGCAGGGCTTGCAGGGCTTGGCGCAGCTTGCGCCGGGCTTGGGCCACGTTATCGCGGCGCAGGTAGAACCCGGCCAAGCTGGTGCTGGTGATGGCTTGCAGCAAGGCATGGGCCTGTGCTTCTTCGGTCGTGTTGGGGGTGGTGTTGGCCGGGGTGGCCTGATGTGTGGGCGCAGCGCAGCGGCTGGCCACGGGGGATGTGGTCATGGTTCCAACTCCTATTTGAGTTTGAAAACCACTCTCTGCACTTTTCGGGTACAGGGGGTGGGCTGGATGCGAAAACACGCAAATAGTCGTGCGCCGGGCGTTACCGCTTCGGCCATCCAGCCCGTAACCACGCGCTGCCGCAATACCGGCAACGGCAAATTTTGGGCATGACAAAACCGCTCTCTCGGGGCGGCTTGCCGCTATTTGTAGGGTGTTTTCGGCACCGGGGCGGACTGTAGCACGGCCAGCCAAAGCCAAGCAAGTGCAGAGCAGCGCCAGCGGCTTGACGGCCTGCACCGTGGTGGCAGAATGGGCCTTGTCTGTGTGGCCTGCTGTGATTTTCGGATTGCAGTGGGCCTTTCTCATTTGGCAGCCCTCCACTGGCGAAAGCGAATGAACAGATAGAAGATGGCAACGACCATTACTGCACCTCCACAGGGTGGGGCTTGCCGCCGGTCAATGCAGCCTCAATACGCAGCAAAACGGCCTCAATGCGTTGTAAGGCTTGGGCCTGATCGCCTTGGTAAACGTGGACGTCTTGAATGGCCTCATGCAGGTGCATGAGGGTCTGCTCTACATTTTCTTGGTGATCTTTGGCTGGGGCACTCATGCTGCTGCCCCCACCAGTTGCACCACGTTGGCGGGGACTGGGCTGGCGCTGGTGGTCTGTGCAGGCATCAGCAGTGCCTTGAAGCGTTCGGCACGTTGGGCGTGGAGCTGCTGCACCAGTTCACGGATTTGGTCAGGTGTTTGGCCTGCCACTTGGGCAGACACCAGAATTTCAATTTCGTAATCGGGCCACCCTACAACACGCTGCCCTATGGGTACGGGCTTGGTAAGCAACCCGGCGCGTACCGCGTTGTAAATACTGGTTTTGGAGCGGTGCCCGGTGCAGGTGCGTACCCCGTCAATTCGCAAAATAGCCATCTTGGCCGCCCTTGTATTTAGTTGCAATGGCAGCAATTTGGCCGGGTTCTGCCCCACAAAAGGGGCCACGGCCTATCTGGTCACGTCATGGCCCATGAAATCCTTATTTCATGCGGGCTCCCACGGCATCAGGAATTCTCTTGAGGTGGCGTTCAATGGTAGTTTCACCAATCTGTAGCCTCATGATATCTGCCGTGTGCAGTATTTGGCCTGCTGCTTTGGCGGGCTTGGTGTAGTCGATATTGGCCTCTTTGCACAAGGCGGCAATAATGAGAAGCAGGCTATTTCTTTCGCTGGTGGCTAGTGGCTTTTCCTTTACTGGTTTCGCCTTGCCAAAGGTAACCCCAGTTTCATCGAACCAAGCCTGAATATGCTCGGATGGCAGCATCTCATTGGTAGCCAGCCATTTTGCAAAGTCTTGGGAGGCAATCATCAGGACATCTTCACCAAGCAATTGATGCGACTCACGCACATAGGAAAGCTCTCCCGCTTTGCAGGCATCCCATATGCGCTCAACAAATGCCCGAAGCATATTACCCGGCACAGGGTCAGCATTCTTCATTCCGAAGCCAGTCCCCATTGAAACTTTCGCAGACGGCCTGTAATCAATTTGAAAGCGTGCCACCAGTTCAATAGGTAGGCGCTCTACGAATCCTGTTTTCTCGAAGTAGTCGCCATACATCCATCGTGAATTTGTCAAAGCCACGGCATTACGCCATGCAAGGCTTACTGTCATTGCATCCCCCGATGCTCCCCCGATTGATAGGAGCCACCAGCGGGGACAGTCGGGGGCCTGTCTGTTTGGCCCGGTTTGCGGCCCGGCCTAGCTGGTGGCTGAAACAGTGTAGCTGTGGGTCAGGCGGCCACAGCACCAGCGGGGATAGACACCAGCACCAGCGAACAATGGCACGGGCTGGCACTGGTGGTAGCACCGGGTAGCACCGGCGGTGCTACCGTCTTTTGGGCCTGTTTTCCCTCTGTAGAGTAGGTAAGGTAGCACCTAAAAATACAAGTCGCGCGCGTTTGTTTTTGTTCCCCCGATTTATTTTTTGAATTTGGCGCGCATTCCAGCCTATGGCGTCCCCAGAAAGCACAACCCCGGCATAGTGGCCGGGCTGGTGGTGTGGCTGGCGCTGGTGGTCAATCGAGCAATGCAGCCAGCCGGGCGCGTACTTCCTCAGTAATGTGGTCAGGCGCACGTTCTATCCAACGGGCACGGCGGGCACTGGCGTCAATCATGCGGAACTGTTGCACCAGCACAATCCCGGCTGTCTCTGTACCGGCCCCGGTCAGGGATACCGCCATACCCACAGCACGGGCACCCTGTCCGCCTTGGGTAATGGGGCACACGCCTATCAAACCCAATCGGTTAAAGGCTTGTGGGGTCAACACCAGCGCCGGGCGGTGGCCTTGTTGCTCACGACCCAAGGTGGGGTCAAAGGTCAGGGCCACGATGTCGCCCCGCTGAAACACGGGGCTACTCACAAGGCCACCTCCTGGCCTACTGCGGGCATGGTGTCCCAGTCGGTATCCAGCGCCAGCGGTGCGTCCCCTTGCATAGCCAGCACCTGCTCTAGGGTGTAGCTGCACCGGGTAGCTGGGGCCACGATCAGGCGGCCCTGTTCGGCGTCCAAGTTCACCACATCACCAGCGTGCAAGCCCAAGGCACGGGCCAGCTTTTGCGGGATGGTCAAGGCGATGGAACCACCCACAGCGCGAAGGGTAGATGTGTGCATGGTGTTTCTCCAAATGTTGCACACAGTTTAACTTTTGCGGGGCGCTGCGGCTATTGTGGCTCCAGACAGAAAGGCACAGACTTCACTTAAGCCCCTTGGGAAAATTCGCGTAACAGCCTGACCATGCGGCTCGAATTACCCGCATGGCTGCTTGCTGGGAAGAACCTAGCCCCAGCCAGCAGCACACGGGGCGATGTGGGTAGTCTGGCTCCCTCCTAGCGTTCTCCAGTGCGGGTAATTCGAGCCGCATGGTCAGACTGTTGTGCAGGTTTCGCTAAGGGGCTTGTGTTGTGCGCCAAAGAAAAACCCGGCACAGTGGCCGGGCTGGTGGTGTGGGCGCTAGTGCCCTAGGCCGTCTTGCTGTGCAGCGGGATGATGTCGGCCCCAATGCGCAGCTTGTCCAAGTAATCGGCCCATGTCTGCATCATGGCGCGGCGCTGCTCTACATAGCTGGTGCGGTTATAGGCCCGGCCATTGGCATCCTTGACCGCATGGGCCAACTGGGCTTCCACAATCAGTGGGTCAAACTCCAAGCGTTCGGCCAAGATGGTGCGTGCAGTGGCCCGAAAGCCGTGGACGGTCTGCATATCACTGCCGAACCCCAAGGTTTGCAGGGCAACGCGCAAGGTGTTGTCCGAGATTGGGCGGGTGGTGCCTCTCTCCCCCGGAAACACCAATCCCGTGTGCCCGGTCAGGGGGTGCAGGTCACGCAGTAGCTCTATGGCCTGTTGGGGCAGTGGCACCAAGTGGGGAGCACCATTCTCTTTCCCGTCCTTGGTGCGCTTCATTCTGGCAGCGGGGATAGTCCAAAGGCCAGCCTCTAAATCCAGTTCTGCCCATGCCATGCCGCGCAACTCATTCGGGCGCTGGAACAACATGGGGGCCAGCGCCAGCGCAGTACGCACTACAGGGCCACCTTGATAGCTCCGGATGGCGCGTAGCAGCCCTGCCAACTTGGCCGGTTCGGTAATGGCGGCAAAGTGCTTGGTACGGTGTGGGGTCAGGGCACCAGCCAAGTCCAAGGCTACATTGCGGCTGGCGCGGCCTGTGGCCACAGCGTAGGCCAGCGCACCACGGGCGGTACACAGCACCCGATGGGCAGACTCTAGGGCACCACGGGCCTCTACTCGCTGCACCGTTGCTAGCAGTTCCACGGCCTCAATATCGCCCACCTTGCGTGGGCCTAGCCACGGGAACAGGTCTTTCTCTAGGTTGCGCAGTTCTCGCACGGAATGCTGCTCACTCCAATGGGGTGATTTCTTGGTGTACCACTCACGGGCCACCAGCTCGAAACCATCGCCCAAATTGGCGGCGGCCTTGAGCTGGCCTACCTTGCGTTCCTGCACTGGGTCAAACCCGCCCGCCTTGATGTTCTTGGCTTCATCACGGGCAGTACGGGCAGCAGCCAAGCCCACGTCTGGGTAGCTGCCTAAGGCCATGCGGCCTTCTTTGCCTTGCTTGCGGTACTTCCAAAACCAGCGTTTAGAGCCGTTGGGGCTGATTTCAAGGTACAGGCCACCAGAGTCGGCTAGGCGTTCGCGCTTCTTATCTGGTGGGCAGGTGGCTTTCTTGCAGGCGGTGTCGGTCAACATGGGGCAGTTCCTCCAGACGGTGGGGGAACAGCAGAAACGGGGCGTTTTCATTGGGGGATGGGGGAACAGAAAACCCTGTTTCTCGCATCCCGGCCAATTGTTCCCCCGTTTGTTCCCCCGTTTTGTGCTGGCTTGCAGTGTACCGCCTTGGCCTATCCTGCACAGTAGCTAACCCATTCGCCCAATGAAAAAGCCGTTCAACTGTACTTAGTTGAACGGCTTTGTTCTTCGTGTTGGTAGGCGCGATTGGAATCGAACCAACGACCCCCACCATGTCAAGGTGGTGCTCTAACCAGCTGAGCTACGCGCCTCTGAATTAACAGAGAACGCTATTGTAGCACCATAAAAACGGTTTATTGGATTGATGGAAGAAATTTCAACGGCGACGGGCCGAGCGTATCCCCGGCACCATTGCAACCGCAGTAAGCACCCTTTTTAGACGCCCGGCATCCGACACCTCTACAGTGAAGGTCATCCAAGCCGTGCCCTTGACGCTTTGGGTTTGCACACCAATCACATTGACCTTTTCTTTAGCAAAGACTTCAGAGATATCGCGCAGCAGGCCTTGGCGGTCGGATGCTTGCACCACCACATCGACGGGATAAACCGAAGCCACATCGGCTTTTTTAGGCAAGCCCCATTCCACCTCGATCACGCGCTCGGGGGTGCGGGCAGCCAATTCATGAAAGTTGGTGCAATCGGTACGGTGTACGCTCACCCCTTTGCCACGCGTGACAAAGCCACGGATATCGTCTGGTGGGGCAGGCTTGCAGCATTTGGCTAGCTGCGTCATGAGCGAATCGACCCCGACCACCAGCACACCCCCTTTGGGGGTGCGGTCGGCGTAACGGGCTTTTTTGAGCAGCAAATAGTCTTCAATTTGCGGTGCAGGCTCGGGCGGGCGCAGCAGGATTTCGATGTTGCGCAGTGAAAACTCATCTTTGCCCACCACCTCAAACAAAGCGTCTGCCGATTTGAAGCCCAACTGCCCGGCCAGATCGTCCAATTTGATGGCGGTTTTGCCCTCGCGTTGCAAGAGCTTTTCTACTGCTTCACGGCCACGGGCCACGGTTTCGTGCAAAGCGCGGGCGTTGAACCACGCCCGTGCTTTGGCACGGCCCCGGTTGCTGTTGAGGTAGCCCAGTTCGGCGTTGAGCCAATCGCGCGAGGGGCCACCCTCCTTGGTGGCGATGATCTCTACGGTTTGGCCGTTTTGCAGCTGCGTATTGAGTGGCACCATGTTGCCGTTGACCTTGGCACCCCGGCAGCGGTGGCCCAAGTTGGTATGCACGGCATAGGCAAAATCTACAGGGGTGGAGCCTTGCTGCAATTCGACGATAGCTGCATCGGGTGTGAGCACATAGATGCGGTCATCAAACAAGCCTTGCTGCTGCGGTGCCCCTGCCAGATCACGCTCCCAGGCCAACAATTGGCGCAGCACGGCAATTTTGGCATCGTAGTCGCCACTGGCAGAAACACCGGCATAGCCTTTGGTGCCAGCCTCTTTGTAGGCCCAGTGTGCTGCCACACCGTGCTCGGCGTGGTCGTGCATGGCTTGGGTGCGGATTTGGATTTCAATGGTACGCCCACCCTCATCACGCACCACTGTATGCAGTGATTGGTAGCCATTGGGCTTGGGGCGGGCGATATAGTCGTCAAACTCTTCGGCGATGGACTCGAACTGTGCATGAATCCAGCTCAGGGCTGCATAGCAGTCACGCACCGTGGGCACAATAACCCGCAGTGCTCGCAGATCAAACAACTGGTCAAAGTGCAGGGACTTGCCGCGCATTTTTTTGACAATGCTGTAGATATGCTTGGGCCGTCCTTGCACGCTGGCGCTGATGCTGCGTGCCCGCAGTTCAGATTCCACTCTGGCACGCAGTTGTGCCATATAGACCTCGCGCCACGCCCGTTTTTCGTCCAGCAAGCAGGCTACTTCGCGGTAGGTTTCAGGTTCCAGAAAGCGAAAGGCCAGATCCTCCAGCTCCCACTTGATCTGCCAGATGCCTAGCCGGTTGGCCAGTGGTGCAAATACATGCAGCGCCTCGTGTGAGATGCTGGGCGGCACTGGCGTTTTGCTGGCTGCGTGGTAGCGCAAAGTTTGCAGGCGCGAAGCCAACCGTAGCATGACCACGCGCAAGTCCCGCGAAAAGGCCAGCAGCATTTTGCGTACATTTTCTGTCTGCACTGCCGGGTCGTTGACTTGTTGCACGGGTGGATGCACGGCGCGTGCCCGCTCTTGCACCCGCATCAGCTTGGTGGTCTCGACGGCCAAGGTGGCAAAGTTTTGACCAAACGCCTTGGCAATCACCTCTTCGGGCTTGTTCAGGTGCATACAGGCATGCACCAGATAACTGGCCGCTTGCATGGCTTCAGAGCCACCAATCGTTTTGAGAATGGCGGCTACGGCATCGGCATGGGTGAGGGCATTTTCGCCAGTGGCTAGGTTCTCGCCAGCAATTAAAGGCTCTGCAAAGGCGCGGGCACGAACCAATGCGTTCTCCTGTTCTGGCAGGGTGTGGGATGTGGCCGCAATCAGCGGGGCCACCACCACCTCCTCGGACAAGGACAAGACATTGGCCTCAGGGCTGGGAGAAACAATCATGCACTACCTTGGCTATCGACCTGCAATAAGAAATCACGCACTACCGCTACCTGCTCGGCTGCAACCAAGGTGGGGGCGTGCCCCACCTTTTCAAATTCGACACACTGGGCCTTGGGGCCACGTTGGGTCATTGCCGTTGCTGTGGCTGCAGACAGCAGATCCGATTGTGCGCCACGCAACAGCAAGGTTTGGGCGGTTATTTGGTCATAAAGTTGCCATAGGGCGGCCTCGCTGGCTTGGGCCATCTCTGGGGTGGCCTGGGCCAAGGCACGAAACGGCACAGCAATGGCGGGGTCGTAATGCAGGGTCAGCCCGCCTTCGGGCCGCTGGCGCAGTTGGGGTGTGCACAAATCCAGCCATTGCTGCGCAGTGTGCGGCCCAAAATGGGCCCCCGACATCGCCCACAAGGCATCGGCTGCTTGTGCTACTGAATCAAAGTGCTCCATTTGCCCGACATATTCGCCAATGCGTGCCAGAGCCTCCCACTCAATGACGGGCCCAACATCGTTGAGCACCAAGCGGCGCACGGGTACGGGCAGAGGCAGACCGGGCTGGCCCAGGAGGCCCAAACCAATCAGACCTCCCATGCTGGTGCCTACCCAATCTAGTGTGGCAATAGGGGCTTGCTGGTGCAATTGGGCGAGCAGGCCCAGCATGTCAGCCACATACAGGGGCACTTGGTAGCCTTGGGGGTCGGCCAGCCAGTCACTGCGGCCACGGCCTGCCACATCGGGGCAAATGACACGCGCGTGCGTACTCAGACTGCGGGCCAGCACATCAAAATCCCGCCCTTGGCGGGCCAGGCCATGTACGCAGACCACGACATGGGAGTGTTGTGGATTGCCAGTGGCGTTCCATTCCCAATACGCCATGCGTCGCACCGCCTCGGGCTTGCCAGCAGGTGCAGCCACAGGGCAGGGTACGTAGTTCAGCGTAGGTTCAATCATGGGGTCGGCTCCAAGAAACATGGCGAGATAATGGCTTTATTCCATCGTAATTCATTCGCAGGAGATTCCATGCTCAAAGGCAAAACAGCGCTCGTTACCGGCTCCACCAGCGGTATTGGCTTGGGCATTGCCAAAGCCCTGGCACGCCAGGGTGCCCATGTGGTGCTCAATGGCTTTGGTGATGTTGAAGCCCCCCGCGCCGAAGTGTTGGCCGCAGGCCAAGGGGGGGGAGCCAAAGTGGGCTACCACGGCGCCGATATGTCGCGGGCCAGCGATATCGAAGATATGTTTGCCTATTGCAGCGCAGAGTTTGGCGCCGTGGATATTTTGGTCAACAATGCCGGCATCCAACATGTGGCCCGCATTGAGGATTTCCCCGTAGAACGCTGGGACAGCATCATTGCCATCAACCTCAGCAGTGCTTTTCATACCACCCGTCTGGCCCTGCCTGCGATGAAGGCGGCCAACTGGGGGCGCATCATCAATGTGGCCTCGGTGCATGGGCTGGTGGCTTCGGCACAAAAGGCGGCTTATGTGGCGGCCAAGCATGGGGTGGTGGGGCTGACCAAGGTCACGGCACTGGAAAATGCGACCACCGGCATCACTTGCAATGCGATCTGCCCTGGCTGGGTGCTCACACCGCTGGTGCAAAAGCAGGTAGATGCCAAGGCAGCAGACTTGGGCATTTCTAACGAAGAAGCCACCCGTCTGCTTTTGGGCGAAAAAGAGCCCTCTATGCAATTTACCACTCCCGAAGAATTGGGCGAGCTGGCGGTGTTTTTCTGCTCGCCTGCCGCCAACAACGTGCGCGGCGTGGCTTGGAACATGGACGGCGGCTGGGCAGCGCAATAAGTCTTGGTTTGGCACCAGAGCGGTGCCAGCAATGTGCCCCGACGGCAAAACTTGTAACCTTTGGTCAGGCAATGGCATAAAACACCAAGGTAGACCAGTGCAAAGTGGTAACAATGGCCGCTGTTACACAGCAATGTTACAAAAATAACCACGGGGTACGATATGGCAAGCACCAACCACCGGGCCGACAAGATTTTGATTGTCGATGATGACGCCCGCATTCGCGATCTTCTGCGCCGCTATTTGGCACAAGAAGGCTTTGAAGTTATGGTGGCCGAAGATGGCAAGGCACTCAATCGATTGTTGCTGCGCGAAACGGTCGATTTGATCGTGCTGGATCTGATGATGCCGGGCGAGGACGGTCTGTCGATTTGTCGGCGTCTGCGAGCCTCCAATGACCGCACACCCATCATCATGCTCACCGCCAAAGGTGAAGATGTAGACCGGATTGTGGGTCTGGAAGTAGGTGCAGACGACTACTTGGGCAAGCCTTTTAACCCACGCGAACTGTTGGCCCGCATCCACGCAGTGCTGCGTCGACGCCCACCGCAAGAAGCCCCAGGCGCTCCATCGGGGGAGAATGAGGTGGTGACTTTCGGCCCCTTCACTTTTGACATGGGTACCCGTACCCTGCAAAAGAGTGGCGATGAACTGCCATTGACAACGGGCGAATTTGCCATGCTCAAGGCCTTGGTGCGCCACCCCCGCCAGCCGTTGTCGCGAGAGAAGTTGGCCCTGTTGGCCCGTGGCCGCGAGTTTGAGCCATTTGACCGCAGTTTGGATGTGCAAATCTCGCGCCTGCGCAAACTGATTGAAGACGATGCCGCAGCACCACGCTATATCCAGACCGTCTGGGGGGTGGGTTACGTCTTTGTGCCCGATGGCAACCACTAAGGACGCATGGGCATCAGGGACAGGGGACGTGCAGCCATGAGTCACACGGCACACCCTGATGCGACCAGCCCTGCCCCGCTAGAACCCAACAAAATCCAGAGAGAAGCCAGCAAACGGATGCGCCTGAATCTGTTTTGGCGGACTTTCTTTTTGTTGGGCTTGTTGCTGGTGGTCAGCATTTTGGCGTGGTTGCAAACCCTGCGAGAGTTGGAGTTTGAACCCCGCGCCCTGCATACAGCACAGCAAGTGGCCTCTTTGGTCAACCTGAGCCGCACGGCATTGCTGCACACCGATCCACCAGCGAGGGCTTCGTTGCTACAGCATTTGGCCGATCAGGAAGGGCTGCGCATCGTGCCCCGCTTGCCGGAAGACCACTTTGCGCTGCTGCCGCCTTCCACCCCAAACCAACGTTTGCAGCAAGCACTGACCCAACGGCTGGGCAGAAGCACCATCGTAGCCAGCAGTGTCAACGGTGATGCGGGGTTGTGGGTGAGCTTTAGCACCGGCAGGGAGGCACAGTGGTTGCGCATGGACAGCACCCGCATCAGCCCGGCCAGCGGCAACACCTGGCTGTTTTGGTTGGTTACCGCAGGCGTGTTGTCACTCGCTGGTGCAGCCACCATCGCCCGGCTCATCAATCAGCCACTCAAGCAGCTGTCTTATGCTGCCAACAAGGTGCAAGATGGCGATTTTGCTGCCAGCCACTTGGATGAAGAGGCTGTGACCAACGAGATTCGCGAAGTCAACATTGGCTTTAATCGCATGGCAGAAAAACTGGCCAAGTTGGAGCAAGACCGTGCTGTGATGCTGGCTGGTATCTCGCACGATTTACGTACTCCATTGGCGCGTCTGCGTTTAGAGACCGAAATGAGCGTCTCTGACGAAGTGGCCCGCGAGCACATGGTGGCTGACATCGTGCAGCTCGATGCCACCATCGACAAGTTTTTGGATTACGCCCGCCCTGACCACGTCACCCTCAAGCCCGTGAACTTGCAAGCTGTGGTGGCTTCCTGCGTTTATGCAGTGCAAGACCATCGGGAGTTACAGATCACCATGACGGTGCCTGAAGACCTGAATGTGCTGGCAGACGAGGTGGAGCTGGCACGCATCATCTCCAACCTGTTGGAGAATGCCCGCCGCTACGGCAAAACCCCCGATAGTGCAGGCATCACCCATGTAGATATTGCGGCCAAGGGCAATGAAAACTGGGTGCTGATCAAGGTGCGTGACCACGGCTCGGGGGTGCCTTCGGAACAATTGGCTAATTTGACCAAGCCATTTTTCCGGGGAGACTCGGCCCGCACGGCGGCTGCTGGTGCGGGTTTGGGCTTATCGATTGTGGACAAAACGGTGCAGCGTATGGGAGGGGTGTTTGCTTTGGCTAATTCCAGCGCCGGGGGGTTGGTGGCACATATACAACTGCAACGTGCCCACGACTTGCCCGACGGTGCCGACCCACAGCAAAGGCTGCAACGCCCGCAGGTTAAGCGCAAGCTGCCGCCGCGTCCAACCCCGGCACAGGGCTGAACAACAAGGCCACGGCTCGGGCCTCGATGGCCAGTCCTTGGCCTACTGGCCCCAAACGCTCGGCAGTCTTGGCCTTGATGTTGATTTGTGGCAGTTGCAAGCCTAGCGCCTGGGCAATAGCTTGGCGCATGGCTGGAATATGGGCGGCCAAACGGGGAGCCTGGGCCACGATGGTGCTGTCAATATTGCCCACCTCATAACCTTGCGCACGTACTCGGCGCAGTGCTTCGGCGAGCAGCACCATCGAGTGGGCACCCTGGAAGGTGGCATCGGTATCTGGAAAATGGCTACCAATGTCTCCTAACGCAGCTGCGCCTAATATCGCATCAGTGATCGCGTGCAGCAATGCATCGGCATCGGAATGCCCCAGCAGACCGTGGTGGTGTGCAATCTCAATGCCACCGAGCACCAGGGGGCGTCCTGGCACCAGTGCATGGATATCCCAGCCTTCGCCAATTCTGAAATTCATCGCAGTTTGTCCTTAAAAAATAGTGCGTGGTGGGGCATCGCTGGCCAGCCCACGCTCTCCACCAAAACGCTCTAGTGTGGCGGCATGGGCACGTTGGGCCAACACGGCCTCGGCCAGTGCGAAGTCCTCGGGATAGGTCACTTTGAAATTGAGCGCACTGGCAGGTACCAGACGTGGGTGCAGTCCCATCGCTTCAATGGCGCTGGCCTCGTCTGTGGCCGCTGGCCCAAGGTGCTCTAGTGCTTGGCACAAAGGCCCTATACGAAACATCTGAGGCGTTTGGGCCAGCCATTTGTCGCTGCGATCAAGCGTGGTGCCCACCCGCAAACCACCGGGGCCATGGGTGGCCGTCTTTAAGGTGTCTGCCAGCTTGTGGGCCAGCAGGCCTCCAACGCCATCGGTGGCACAGGCATCGATCAGTGCGTCAATTTGCTGTGGGGTGATGAGGCAACGGGCTGCGTCATGCACCAAGACCCAGTCATGCTCCTGCGCGCCGCGTTGGCGCAATGCGTGCAAGCCCCCCAGCACCGTCTCGGCCCGTGTGGGGCCACCGCATTCTGCACGCAAGAGGGACGGCAAGGGATAGGCGTCCAGAAACCGATCGCCCGCAGCCACCGCTACCAGCGTGGCTTGTATGCGTGGCACCAAGGCAAACGCGGCCAAGGTGTGCAATACCAGTGGTTGACCGGCCACAGTTTGGTACTGCTTGGGCAGCACAGAAGCTCCATCGGTACGGTCGGCTGCCAGAGCGCGGCTGCCCGTCCCTGCACAGGGAATCACAGCCCAGAACCGAGGGAGGGGGGAGACAGAAGCCGCAGGCAGGCTGAGGGAAGAGAGCAAAGGTGCAGTCATGGTGGCGCATTCTAGAATTGCGAATTCCCGCCGCGCACGGTGCGCGCGCCGTTTGCGCCACCGGGGCCGAGGTGCGGCCATTTTCCTCCTGAGCGCATGGACCTCCCCAAACTCTCTCCTGGCAAACGCTTTACCCTTCCTCGCCCTCTGGGCAGTGCCGATGCTTTGCTGCTGGCCTGTCTGGGCGAGCGCGAGCAGGCTGCTCGCCGAACCACCGCCATCGTGACTGCCGATGCTACGGATGCTGGGCGCTTGCTCGATGAGCTGGCATTCTTTGCGCCAGGCTTGCGCTGTGCGCTGTTTCCGGACTGGGAAACGCTGCCTTACGACACGTTCTCGCCGCACCAAGATTTGATCAGCGAACGTCTGGCTGCACTTTGGCGTATCCGCCAAAAAGCGCAAGATACAGGGGCCGATGTGGTGATTGTGCCGGCCACCACGGCCCTGTACCGGCTGGCACCACCGAGCTTTCTGGCGGGCTACACCTTCCATTTCAAGGTGGGACAAAAGCTAGATGAGGCCCAATTCCGCGCCCAACTCACCTTGGCAGGTTACAACCATGTGACACAGGTGGTCAGCCCTGGCGAGTATGCGGTGCGCGGTGGCCTGATTGATCTGTTTCCGATGGGATCGCCCGTGCCCTATCGGGTTGATTTGTTCGATGACGAAATTGACAGTATCCGCACCTTTGACCCCGATACCCAGCGCAGCCTTTACCCCGTGCCTGAGGTGCGCTTGCTGCCGGGGCGCGAGTTTCCGATGGATGAAGCCGCACGGGCCAAGTTTCGCAGCCGCTGGCGCGAGTTGCTGGAGGGCGACCCAACCAAAAGCCGTATCTACAAAGACATGGGCAACGGGGTAGCCACCGCAGGCATTGAGTATTACCTGCCACTGTTCTTTGACGACACTGCCACCGTATTTGACTACCTGGGCGAACATGCCACCGTGGTGCTGCATGGTGATTTGGAACCGGTGTTCCAACGTTTTTGGCAAGACACCCAAGATCGCTACCGCTTGGTGCAGGGCGATCCAGAGCGCCCCGTGCTGCCACCGCAAGCCCTGTTCTTGAGTGCTGAACAGTTCTACGGCCAGTGCAAGGCCCATGCCCAACTGGCACTGCGCCCCGCCAACAGCGATGCGGTGGCAGACAAGTCCGACATCCAAAGCATCCAAGATGTATCGGTGGTGCGGGGGTCTGAAGACCCATTGGCCCGTTTGCGCACCTACATTGCCCAGACGCCACAGCGCGTGTTGCTGCTGGCCGAAAGCAATGGCCGACGCGAGAGCTTGCTGGACTTTCTGCGCGCTGGCAAAGTGCAGCCGGTGGTGTTTGAGTCATTGGCTGACTTTGTAGCCAGCACCGAGCCGTTGGGCATGGCCACTGCGGCCTTGACGGCGGGTTTCTCCTGTGTAGAACAGGGCATAGATTTCATCACAGAGACCGAATTGTTTGCTGCTGGGGCCAGCACCCGCCGGCGCAAAAAGCAAGAACAAGTCAGCGATGTGGAGGCGCTGATTAAGGACTTGAGTGAACTCAATATCGGCGATCCGGTCGTTCATAGCCAGCATGGCATTGGTCGCTATCGGGGGCTGGTGAATATGGATTTGGGCGAGAAAAACGCCGATGGCAGCCCGGCCCTGCAAGAGTTCTTGCATTTGGAATACGCAGCCCAAGCCGTGCTCTACGTGCCGGTCAGCCAGTTGCACCTGATTAGCCGCTATACCGGCGTGAGTGCTGACGAAGCCCCGCTGCACAAGCTGGGCAGCGGCCAATGGGAAAAAGCCAAGCGCAAAGCTGCCGAGCAGGTGCGCGACAGTGCGGCCGAGCTGCTCAATATCTACGCCCGCCGTGCGGCCCGCGAAGGCTTTGCCTTCCGCTTCCACCCGCAAGAATACGAACAATTTGCCAACGACTTTGGCTTTGAAGAAACCGCCGACCAAAACGCCGCCATCCACGCCGTGATCCAAGACATGATCAGCCCCCGCCCCATGGACAGGCTGGTGTGTGGCGATGTGGGTTTTGGTAAAACCGAAGTGGCGCTGCGTGCGGCCTTTGTGGCGGTGACTGGGGGCAAGCAGGTGGCCTTGCTGGCCCCGACCACGTTGCTGGCCGAGCAGCATTACCAAACGCTGGTAGACCGTTTTGCCAAATGGCCGGTCAAAATTGCCGAAGTGTCACGCTTTCGCTCGGGCAAAGAGATCTCTGCCGCTATCAAGGGCATTGCCGATGGTACGGTGGACATTGTGGTGGGCACGCACAAGCTGTTGTCTGAGTCCACCCAATTCAAAAATCTGGGTCTGCTCATCATTGACGAAGAACACCGCTTTGGTGTGCGGCACAAAGAGCAAATGAAGGCTTTGCGCGCCGAGGTCGATGTGCTCACCCTGACGGCCACCCCGATTCCGCGCACCATGGGCATGGCACTAGAAGGCCTGCGCGACCTGAGTGTGATTGCCACGGCCCCACAACGGCGCTTGGCCATCAAAACCTTTGTGCGCAGTGAGAACAACGGCGTGATTCGCGAGGCAGTGCTGCGCGAACTCAAGCGCGGCGGCCAGTGTTACTTTTTGCACAACGAGGTGGAAACGATTGAGAACCGCCGCCAAAAGTTGCTAGAAATCTTGCCCGAGGCGCGCATTGGCGTGGCGCACGGCCAAATGCCCGAGCGCGAACTGGAAAAAGTGATGCGCGACTTTGTGGCGCAGCGTTTCAACATCCTGCTGTGCTCCACCATCATCGAGACCGGCATTGACGTGCCCACCGCCAACACCATCATCATGAGCCGGGCCGACAAATTTGGCTTGGCACAATTGCACCAGTTGCGCGGTCGGGTGGGCCGTAGCCACCACCAAGCCTATGCCTATCTGATGGTGCCTGATGTAGAAAGCCTGACCAAACAGGCACAACAGCGGCTAGACGCCATCCAAGCCATGGAAGAGCTGGGCAGCGGCTTTTATTTGGCCATGCACGATTTGGAGATCCGTGGCGCGGGCGAGGTGCTGGGCGAGAACCAAAGCGGCAACATGATGGAGATAGGTTTTCAGCTCTACAACGAAATGTTGTCAGAGGCCGTGCGCTGCCTGAAAGCGGGTAAAGAGCCGGATTTATTGGCCCCACTCTCGGCCACCACCGACATCAACCTGCATGCCCCGGCTTTGTTGCCAGACGATTATTGCGGCGATGTGCATTTGCGCCTGAGCTTTTATAAAAAGCTGGCCACGGCCAAAACTGCCAACCAAATGGATGCACTGCTGGAAGAAATTGTTGACCGCTTTGGCAAGCTGCCACCGCAAGCCCAAACGTTGATCGATGTCCATCGTTTGCGTGTGCTCAGTCAGCCCTATGGCGTCATGAAGGTGGATGCCACGCCGGGCGTCATCATCATCACCTTCAAGCCTCAGCCGCCCATCGATCCGATGCGCATTATTGAACTGGTGCAAAAGCACAAGCACATCAAGTTGGCTGGCAACGAAAAGCTGCGCATTGAACGCGCCCTGCCCGACCCACAAGACCGTGCCCAAGCCGTGCGCGAGATTTTGCGCAGTTTGGGAAAGCCGCTGGGCGAGGCTGTACCAGCCATGTAATGGGACAGAACGTATAATTTTGCCCATTACATTGGGGGCGTTGTGTTGCAAGTCGCCATTCGCATGGGTGATGGTGTCGTCGCCCGCGCCAAACCCCAGCCAGCGCCATCGCTACCCCTGCGGCGGGGTGGTTCTGACTGAAATATGGCCTGTATGCCTTGATTGCACAGGGAACACCCATTGGCACCATAGACGCGCTGATCGCAGGTACTACAGCCTTGGCGCATAACCAGACCTTGGTCACACACCACACCAACGGGTTCTCGCGTATGCCCTGCTTGTTACTGGCCGATTGGTACGGCCACACCCCATGATTCCTGCCAGCGACTCCTTTCTCAATGCCAGCTTGTTGGTCTGCACCTTGGCTGTGGCCCTGTGGATGCGCCCGTGGCGCTGGTTGCGTGGTGGCACCTTACTCACGCCGGTATTGGCGACCTTGGTGGTGTTGCCGTGGATGTGGGCCTTGCCCCAATTGCATGCTATGCCGCTGCAATTGCAGTTCTCGGGCGCCTGCATGGTCACGTTGATGCTGGGCTGGCCGTTGGCCGTACCCCTGCTGCTGTTGGTGGCCTTTATTGCCGAGATGCTCAGTGGTGCCTTATCGCTCGATAGCATGATGGCTTTGGCGCTATGGCAAGGCGTGCTGCCCGCCACTTTGGCACTGGGTCTGGGTGCCTTGCTGCGGCGACTGACCGGGGAACATCTGTTTGTTTATGTGTTGGGCCGGGCTTTTTTGGGCACTGCGATTTGCCTGTTTGCCTCATCGGGGCTGGCGCAATGGTTGGGGCAACCGTTGCCGGGGGTGGACAGCAATCTGTCGATGGTGGCCCATTGGCTCATGGCTTGGGGTGATGCCTTCATGACGGGCATGCTCACCGCCGTCTTTGTGGCCTTTAAGCCAGAATGGTTGGCTACTTGGTCTGATCAGTTGTATCTGCGTCCGCCACCGGCCTGAGCTGGACATATTGGGCCAGATGGCTGGGGCCGGGCCGCCTTATTTTTTATTTTCTCTGTATCCACCATATAGCTATGCCATCCACAGAATTGTCCCCCGGCCTTGTGATTCAAAATATAGATGCTGCGTTGCGCTTGCAGGATTTCAAACTGATTGCGTTTGATATGGATTCCACCCTGATCAATATCGAATGTATTGATGAAATTGCCGATGCGGCCGGGCGCAAAGCAGAGGTGGCCGCCATCACTGAGGCGGCAATGCAGGGCGTGATCACCGATTTTAAGGAGAGCCTGCGCCGCCGTTTGGCACTGCTCAAGGGCGTGCCCGTCAGCCACCTAGAGGCAGTGTTTGCCGAGCGTTTGCGCTTCAATCCCGGTGCCCAAGAGCTGATGGCAGCGGCACGGGCCGCTGGTTTGAAGACCTTGTTGGTCTCGGGCGGTTTTACTTTCTTTGCCGACCGGGTCAAGGCTGGCTTGGGAATGGACTTTGCCCGTGCCAATCGGTTGGAGATGGAAGACGGCCACCTCACGGGGCGTCTGATCGAGCAAAGTTGGGGTGATATCTGTGATGGCGCAGAAAAGCGGCGCACCTTGCTGGAAGTGGCATCACTGATGGGTATCGATCCACAACAAGCCATTGCCGTGGGGGATGGTGCCAATGATCTGCCGATGATGGGCGTGGCGGGGGTGTCGGTGGCCTACCATGCCAAACCTGCGGTGCGTGCCCAAGCCAAGGTGGCTATTAACAGCGGTGGGTTGGATCGGTTGCTGGAAGTCTTGCGTTGAACGCTGCGCCCCCAACATTGGTGGCACGTTGGCTGGAGCGTTGGCGCCATGTGGCCCGCAGGCAGGCACCTACTGTGTTGGCCTTGCTGGTCGTTGTGGCAGCCGCCCACTTTTGGCACACGCGCCATCTGCCTCACGGCTTGGTGCCCGATGCCACGGTGCAGTTGGTCAGTGGGGAGCGCTTGCGCCTGAGTGAGTGGCGGGCGCGCTACCCCGGCAAGCCGGTGGCGTTGCATATTTGGGCGGAGTGGTGCCCTATTTGCCGAACTGAGGAGCACAGCGTAACGCGGGTGCAGGCTGACTGGCCAGTGCTGACCATCGCCATGCAATCGGGGCAGGCTGCGCAGGTACAACGGGTATTGCAACAGCGCAGCCTGCCTTGGCCCACGGCAATAGATGCGGATGGCACCTTGGCCCGCAGCTTGGGTGTGCATGCCGTGCCGGCCTTGTTGGTGCTGGATGCCCAGGGGCAATTGCAGGCGGCATCGGTAGGCTACACCAGCGAAGTGGGTATGCGCTTGCGCTTGCGTTGGGCCTCTTGGCAGAATGGATGAGAGCCGCGTTTCCTTTGTCGTTGCCCCTCACATTCTTGTCACCATGACTGCTGCTGCCCCCCCCCTGCCCCTTGCCCAAGCCTCGGCCCCTGATTTGGAACACATTACCGCCTTGGTGCATCGCTTTTATGCCGATGTGCGTGCTGATCCGGTACTGGGGCCAGTGTTTGAACAGGCTTTGCACGATCGCTGGGAGCCGCACTTGCAGCGCATGGTCGATTTTTGGAGCACGATTGCACTGGGCAGCAAACGGTATAGCGGCAATGTGTTTGCCAAGCACATGGCACTACAAGGCATCACCCCCGAACATTTTGCTGCTTGGGTGCGGTTGTGGGCTGTGCATACTGAGCGGTTGTTTGCCCCGGAGGTCGCGCAAGAATTGCAGACGGTGGCCCACGGCATTGCCCGCAATTTGTACCTGGGTTACTTTGGCACCCGCCCGGTGTTTAGCACCGACCCTCCAGAAGACCCGAACGCCCTGCCCATTCTGCATGGAACTTAAAAACGGGTGCCTGCTCTCAACAACAGTCTGGACACACTGCTGCCGTTGGGTGGCACGTGTCCCATTACAACCTACTGGAGACTGTTTCATGCCCCGCTTCTCGCTGCACACCACCGCCACGGTATTAACGTTCACGGCGGCGGCTTTGGTTATGCCCTCATTGGCCCATGCTAAACGCTTTGGCAACAGTAAGCCTGTGCCTGCAGCCCGTATTGGCAGCCATGCCACCCCCACAGCCCCTGTAACGGCGCCTAGTGCCCCGGTGTCGCCCTTGGCCACCACCCGGCCTGCTGCTCCGGTGGCGCCTACCCCCGCAACAGCACCTGTGGCACCGGCCAGCGCGGCGGCTGGCGCTGCTGTGCCTGCTGCCCCAACGGCAGGTGGTTCTGGAATGATGGGAACATTGGGGGCGGCTGCTGTGGGGGCCGTGGCTGGCTCTTTAGCGGGCAATGCCTTGGCAGGTGCTTTGACCCCTGATGCGAAGGCCAAAGAGGCTGAAGCGGCTGCGGCCAAGGCCAAGGAAGCTGAAGCTGCTGAGAAAGAAGCCCAAGAACTGCAAAAAAAGGCGGATGAAGCCAAAAAGAAGGCTGAAGAGGCCCGCGCTGCTGCGGCCGTAGCCAAATAAGCAAGCCAGCCACTCAAATGTGAGGACGCACCCAATAGAGCAGTTCTGCTGGCGCGAGTATCCAAGCGCCAGTGTCCTCGGCTTGTGCGGCTTGGGCTTGGTCTTGTGTCACCAGCAGCCGCAGGTGGGCTGGTGTTGCCACCTGTAAATGGTGCAGATAGGCCAAGAGACGCGCATCTGCGCGGTCGCTGCCTTGGCCGCCAGAAAAATGCACCCGCATATTGGCTGCCCGTGTGCTGTCCGAAAGAACGGGGCCATCAAACCATAGGTGGATATGCAGGGTTGGGTAACGCTGCGCTGTGGCGACCAACAGAGCAGTGAGGTGTTCGCGGGCTTGGGCACCCGGTTGCCCCTGTTCATACCACGGTTTAAAAGCTGCTGTTTGGGTGAATAGCACATTGTGACCATCTACCAGCAGCGTGGCTGGGTGGCCTTGGGCCAGTTCTGTCTGCAAAGCCCGCAAAGGCAGGGCCAGGTTCTTGGCCCCACGCGGGGCCGTGCTGGTCAGTGCGTACAACCTGATGCTGGCTTGATCGATCAAGGCGTAGGCTTGTTGCAAGGACTGGTTGTCTAACCATCCCAGGGTGGCACTGGCCTGTAATGCACGGCGCATTGCTGCAACGCCATCCAGTGTCTGCTGTGTTGCCAGCGTTTGTTCCATCTGTGCCAGCAGGGGATGTGCGGGTGCAGGCAACGGGGCATGGTTGTGCAGGCATTGTTCTATGTGTTGCATCCGGGCTTGTAGCTGCTGGGCCAGTGGGAGCAATTCGGGCAGGGGGCGCAGCGCATCGCGGTGGGCTTGCACCAGACGGGCATGGGCTTGTTGGCAGGCCAACAGTTCAGTGCGCAGCTGTGAGCGTAGGCCATGCAAGCGGTCGTGTGCTGCTTGGCGTTGCAACAAAGCGTCGGCCTGTTGCAACAGGCTGCTATGGTTGCTGGAGAGGGCGGCCACCTCATCGGCCAAGGTTTCGGCGGGCCGCAGCCAAGGCAGCAAGCGTTCATCCCACAGCGCCGTGACACGCTGAGTCACACGCGTTTCCCATTGGGTTTGCAGCGCGATGCGCTCGGCTTCTGCCGTGGCGGCCAGCGTTTTGGCGCTTTCTAGTGCATGCTGGGCCGAGGCCAAAGCCTGTCCCTGTTGCTGGTGTTGGCCTGTCAGTGCGTTGAGTTCTCGGCGCAGGCGTTTGGATTCCTTGTCTTTTTCACGCCATGCCTGCATCAGCCGTTGTTCGTTGGCGGTGCGGCGGGTGCTGGGTGTGGGCGCTGGTGTGTGGGCGTTGGGCGCTGTGGGCACAACGCTGGAGGCAGCGTCAGACACCCCAGCCTGTGCGGACAGGGTGTGCAAATGGGCCAACAGGGGGAGGAGTTCGGCCTGCAAGCGTGGTGCGGCAACCCGTACGGTGTCGGCAGTGGGTGCTTCCTCTGGTGCTGGGGGGTGTGCCAGCCATTGCGGTGCCAGATGGCGCACGGCATCACGCTCATCCAGATACAGGGCCGCCACCAAAGCCACGGTGCCAAAGCAATGGCACAGCGGCACTGCCCAACGCTCCAACACCTGCTGGGACAACACCGACACCAGGGAGGCCGACAAGGTGGTTTGCACCAGCAGGTCGCGGTAGACGCAAGGCAACTCTTGCAATTGCCCCAGGCGGCGCTGGATGCGGTTGCGCGCTATCGTTAAATCGATCTTGCCTATTCTGAAACCTGCCCCTAGCTCTGGCTGTTGGGCCACGAGGGCCTGGATGGCTGCGGGTGTTGCCCGCACAATCGATTGCTTCCAGGCCTCCAGCACCAAGGCGGGAACGGGTTGGTCGTCTATTGTCATCCGCCTGCACGCTTGACGGTATAGCCCTGTTTTTTCAGTGCTTCTATCACCCGTTCTATGTGGTCGCCTTGCACCTCAATCACCCCGTCTTTGACGGTGCCCCCAGTGCCACAGGCCGCCTTGAGCTGTTTGCCCAATTGGGCCAAGGCGGTGGCCTCTAGCAGCACCCCTTTGACCAGTGTCACTGCCTTGCCGCCGCGCCCCTTGGTTTCGCGCGAGACACGCACGATGCCATCGCCTTGGGGCACAGGGGCTGCTTTGCAAATGCACTGTGCCTGTGGTTGACGGCAATCAGGGCACATGCGCCCATGCTCGGTGGAGTAAACCAAGCCTCCCAGACTGGCCAAGCCCTTCATTTGCGGTCGCGCCGGTCGGGGGAGAAAAACAGCATGATCCCCACCACAATCAGAATCAACGGCCACCAAACCCTGAACAGTTGGAACAGGCTGACGTTGATCAGCTCTAGGTTGTTGAGCAGAAAAAAGGTGCCCAGCAGCACCAGCACAATGGCGGCAAAGTTGCCTTTCATAAGAACGCTCCGTCTCTTGTATCGTCGGTGGAATATGCCATCCTAGCGTGTTGGCACCATGCCGGGTTAGCGTGGGCCATCATGCCCCAACATGTGGAAGTTGAGCAGTCGGGTGGCCATGACCGTCTCTACGAAGAACAGTACCAGCGCCAGCAAAAACGACACCACACCGATCAGAAAACTGCCCAAAGCCCAACTGTGGCCGCGCAGGCTGGTGGTCTCACCCAAAAATAGCAACACAATGGTCAGGCCAATAAGAAAGCCGCACAGCGTGAGCAGGCCAATGCAACCATTGGCCATGCGCCCTCGGGTGCGCAGATAGCCCAACTCCAACAAGGCACGTTGCAGAAAATCGGAATCGGTGGATTGGCGGGCGCGCTCTTCCACCAGTCGGGCGCGGTCGATGATGCGTGCCAACCGTCCGGCTACAGCACCAATCATGCCTGCCACGGCAGTGAGCAAAAACACGGGTGCTACAGAAAGCTGGATGCTGTGGGTGATGGTGGAGGAGTCAACAGACAAAGGCATGGCACGAACTTTCACAGCAAGCTGATGGGGACACCGGTGAGCAATTATCGGGCCAGATACCGGCATGGCGCACAATCCCCCTTTGCCTGTTGGCCACCTTCTACTGCACCTTTTTCTCACCATGCCCTTTGCCTCTCTTGGCCTTTCTCCTGCTCTTGCCCGTGCCGCCAGCGCGTTGGGCTTTACGGTGCCCACACCCATCCAAACGCAGGCTATTCCAGCCATTCTGGGCGGTGCCGATGTTTGGGCTTGCGCCCGTACCGGCTCGGGCAAAACAGCAGCCTTTGCTCTGCCTGCACTACAGCAGCACCAGAATCTGCTGCTGGCACCGCGCCCCCGCAGTGGAGCCCGCCGGGTGCATACCTTGGTGGTGGTACCCACGCGTGAGCTGGCTGCCCAAGTGGGCGAGGTGGTGCGTGCGTTGGGCCAACCCTTGCCACAACCGCCCAAAGTGGTGGTGGCGTTTGGGGGTGTTTCTATCAACCCACAAATGATGGCTTTGCGTGGCGGGGCCGACATTGTGGTAGCCACGCCAGGGCGTTTGCTCGATTTGGTAGCCCAGCGTGCGTTGCGCCTGTCTGCCGTGCAATTGTTGGTGTTGGACGAGGCCGACCGTTTGTTGGATTTGGGCTTTAGCGAAGAATTGCAGCGCGTGCTGGCGCTGTTGCCCGTGCAACGGCAAACGTTGTTGTTCTCGGCTACCTTTCCCGATGGCGTGCAAACCTTAGCGCACAGCCTGTTGCGCACACCCGTGCGTATCGAAGTGGTTGCCCGCGAGGAGGATTCCCCACCCGAGGCCACCATTCTTCAACGCGCCATAGCCGTAGACGACAAGCGCCGCACCCAGCTTTTGCTCAAGCTGATCAAGGATGAAGGCTGGGATCGGGTGCTGGTGTTTGTCGGTACCAAATACATGGCAGAGCATTTGGCAGAAAAGCTTTATCGTGCCAAGGTGTTTGCCACCCCTTTTCATGGAGACCTGAGCCAAGGTGCGCGCACGCAGGTGCTCGATGAGTTCAAGGCCCACCGCTGGCAGGTGGTGGTCACGACCGACCTGGCTGCCCGTGGTATTGACATTGCCCAATTGCCGGTGGTAGTCAATTACGACTTGCCGCGCTCCACCGAAGATTACACACACCGCATTGGCCGCACAGGCCGTGCTGGTGAAAGTGGCCTGGCCGTCACGTTGGTGACTCCGGCCAGCCAAGCCCATTGGCATTTGATTGAAAAGCGCCAGCACCTCAGTGTGCCACTGGAGCATATCGACGGCTTTGAACCGACCGAAGTGGCCCCTGTGCCCGCTCCTGGCAATGGCGGCATCAAAGGCAAACGCCCAAGCAAGAAGGACAAGCTGCGCGCTGCCCAGGCGGTCAGTGCTCAGTCCTTGCCCAAATAGGGGGCAGCGATAGGCGGCTCTACGGGGCCACGCACTGGTGGGGCTTGGCGTTGGCCGTGGCCTGCCAAAATCTCCAGATAAAAATGGGTGCCGCCCTCTTTAGCCAGAGCATCGACTGCTGCGATGATCGCTCCCACCCCAATGGGGGTGGCCGTTTCTTTGCTGGGGCCAAACTGGCAGGCAAAGTCCCAATAATCCACCCCCTTGGGCAGGGGGCGGCTGCGTTCGCGCTTGAGGTATTTGCGAATCTCGTGCTTGGTGGCGTCTAGCACGCGGTCGGGGTGCTTGCCTTCTATCTGGAGTTGGAATGTTTTGCGCATGGAGTTGTCCTTCAATGGGAAAATTCGCCCGGAATGGACGTCTCAAGGCTGCGATGATACGGGCTTGATGCTGTAGGGCAGCAGTGCCTTGGCCGCCTCCATGCGCAGCGGCAAAGGCACGGCCACATCGTTCATCACGCTGTGCAAGAAATGGTACGCATCTACTCCGGCAGGGCCGGGTGTGGCAAGCGCGGCCGTTGACGTGCTGGGTGCGGGATGGCATTGCTGCACCATGCGGCTCCAAGCGGCTGGGGTAATGCTTTGCAAGGGTTGCAAGAGGTCGGCTTGCGCCTCTGGGCTGGGGGCGCGTTCTAGCCAAGGCTCATCGGCAAACATACTGCCCAAGCCGGGCACGATAAAAGCAGACCAATAACCCGTGGCACTTTGCACCGCAGGCACCAGTCCTGCGTGTTGCTGCTGCGGGGTGGGCCAAGTGCGCAGTTGCGCGGGCACCACGTCAGCCCCATATTGCTGGCGCAGCCACTGCGCTACGTCCAGGGCTTGGGCCAGAGGCACGGGCACAGCCACTGAGAACCAGAGCTGAAAACCATCCTGCCCCGACACCGCCAACGCCGGGGGAGGTAAGCCTGCATCGTCTTGCACCCGATGCCAAAAGGCTGCCACCTGCTCCCAAGGCACAGAGCGGGCCAGCTCTACAACGATGGCACGCACCCGACCTTGGGCGTCGATCAAGGCCGGGGCTGCGCTGTCTGCTGCAATATCTTCCAACAGATACAGGCGCCGGAGTTCAGACTGCAAACGGTTCATACGGCATTCAGGGCTTGGGCCAACCGGGCCACGCCTTCGCGGATTTTGGCGACATCCGCAGTGGCAAACGACAGGCGCAGCGTTGCTGGGTCGGGGTTCTGTGCAAAGAAGGGCGCACCGGGCACAAAAGCCACGCCACGCTCAATGGCCCGCTGGGCCAAGGTGTTGGCATTGCACTCTTTGCCACCCGCGCCGGTCAGGCGCAACCAGACAAACAGGCCGCCTTGTGGCTGCACGAACTCCACTGCATCGCCCAATTGTTCGCGTAGCGCATCGCACAAAGTTTGGGCGCGCTCGGCATAGACTTGGCGTACATAGGCCAGTGTGGCAGGCATTCGGCCTGCTTGTAGGTATTGGGCGGCCACGGCTTGGGCAAAGGTGCTGGTGTGGGCATCGCTAAACTGTTTGCACATCACGGCATTGGCTAGCAGGGCAGGCGGGGCCATCAGCCAGCCCACCCGCAACCCCGGCGACAGCACCTTGCTGAGGGAGCCGCAATGTGCCAACCATTCACGGCTACCGGGCACCTGGCCCGACAAGGCCAGCAGGCTTGGCGGTGGTGCGGCATGGAAATACAAATCACCATACGGATCGTCTTCAACCACCAGCGTTTGGTACTGTGCTGCCAGTTCCAATACGCGCTTGCGCCGCGCCAGGCTCAAGGTCGCTCCGCTGGGGTTGCCAAAGGTTGGAATCAGGTAAATCAGTTTGGGGCGGTGCTCAATGATGAGCTGCTCCAGTGCATCGGTTTGTACGCCCTCGCCATCCACGGGTGCCGTGATCAGGTCTGCACCGTAGAGGCGAAAGCATTGGATAGTGGCTAAAAAGGTCGGGCCTTCCACAATCACTTTGTCGCCAGGGCTGATCATGGTTTTGCCAATCAAGTCCAGTGCTTGCTGGCTGCCGGTGGTCACAATCAGTTGCTCTGGGGCTGCGTCTTGCACGCCCTTGCTGGCCATAAAGGCTGCCAATTGCTCGCGCAGGGGCTGATAGCCCTCTGTGGCACCATATTGCAAAGCTGCGCCCGGCTCTTGGGCCAAGGCTTGCTCGGTAGCGGCACGAATGCCATCCACATCAAACATCGCGCTGTCTGGAAAGCCACCGGCAAAACTGATGATGCCCGGCTTGCCTAGCAGCTTGAACAGTTCGCGGATGGCCGAGGTTTCGATGGCGTCGAGGCGGGAGGCAAATTGCATGACAGAAATCGGTGGTGGAAAAGTGAACTTAGCATTGTGCCCCCGTCGGCCCAAGCCCTACACTGCCTGCCATGAAAGCTGCTCTGATAGAACCCTTTTTTGCCACCCTGCAAGCTGCCAACCCCAACCCCCAAACCGAGCTGGAATACCAAAGCCATTTTGAACTGCTCACGGCAGTGTTGTTGTCGGCACAGGCTACCGATGTGAGTGTCAACAAGGCGACGCGGGTATTGTTCCCCGTAGCCAACACCCCACAGGCGATACTGGCACTGGGCCAAGAAGGGTTAGAGAGCTATATCAAAACCATAGGCCTCTACCGTAGCAAGGCCCGGCATTTGCTGCAAACTTGCCAATTGCTGATGGAGCGCCACGGTGGCGAGGTGCCGCGCACTCGCCAAGCATTAGAGCAACTGCCCGGCGTGGGCCGCAAAACCGCCAATGTGGTGCTGAATGTGGCCTTTGGCGAGCCAACAATGGCGGTAGACACGCATATTTTTCGCGTGGGCAATCGCACCGGGCTGGCACCGGGCAAAACACCTCTGGCGGTAGAGCAGCAACTGCTGCGGCGAGTGCCCGATGCCTATGCGGTGGGCGCCCACCACTGGTTGATTTTGCTAGGGCGCTATGTGTGCCAAGCGCGCAAACCACGCTGCTGGGAGTGCGCAGTGGCCGCTTACTGCGACTACCAGCCCAAAACGCCTGCGCCTTGAGCTGGGTGCTGTGGCTTTAAAACTTGAACACGCTCACCGTTTCCACCACCGCATTGGCCTGCTGTTCTAGGGATTGGGCCGCAGTGGCTGCATCTTGCACCGAGGCCGCATTGTCGCGCGTGGTGTGATCCATCTGAATGACGGCCTGTTTGACTTGGTCGATGTCCAGTGCTTGTTGTTGGCTGGCATCGGTAATTTCTTGCATGATGCCTGCGGCCCGATGCACACTGTCCACAATTTGGTGCATGGTGCTGCCCGCTTCTTCCACCAGCTTGCAGCCCACACTGACGCTATCGACCGAGTTGCCAATCAGTGTCTTGATCTCTTTGGCTGCCTCGGCACTGCGCCCGGCCAAACTGCGTACTTCAGAGGCCACTACGGCAAACCCGCGCCCCTGCTCACCTGCACGGGCCGCTTCTACCGCTGCATTCAAAGCCAGAATGTTGGTTTGGAAGGCAATGCCATCGATCACGCCAATGATGTCGGAAATCTTTTGTGACGACACATTGATGGCTTCCATTGTATCAACCACTTGGGTAACCACTGTGCCCCCTTGGGCCGCAATGGAGGAGGTCAACCCAACCAGTTCGTTGGCTTGGTTGGCCCGTTCATGGTTTTGCCGCACGGTGGTTGACAAGGCTTCCATTGCCGCAGCCGTCTGTTCTAGCGCGCTGGCTTGCTGTGCGGTGCGTACCGACAAGTCCATATTGCCTCGGGCAATCTGTGTCGTGGCACTGGCCATGGATTCGGCACGGCTGCGAATACCCGTGACCACGTTGATCAGGTTTTGCTGCATTGATTCCAGATGGGCCATGAGGCTGTGGGTATCCCCCCGCTGCAATGCCATGTGCTTGCTGAGATCGCCCTGGCCCACATGGCGTACCAAGAGGGCGGCATCGGCAGGTTCGGCGCCCAGGTCTCGCCATACTGAGGCAATGATGGCCTGCGACCCCAGGCCCAAACCCAGCACGATCAGTAGCCCTGTCGCTATATTGACCAACAGCCCCTCCCGTTGGGCTGCGGTCAGGTCGTTAAATCGTTCCTCGAGAGTGACATGGGCCTGTTGACGCGAAATTTGCATCTGGCGGGCCAGCTCCTTTTGTGCTGCGTTCATGCGTTGCACCTGTTCTGGCGATACGCTTTTGTTCAGCATGCCTTGTGTGGCCTGTAAGGCTGCGGCTTGATAGGCATCAAACGCAGCGTTTAAATTGCCCACCAGTTCGGCCTTGCCATCAAGTTGGCGGGATTTGTCTAGCGCAGCCCGCACATCCTTGGCGGTGTTTTGTGCATCCTTGAGCCGATCGGCATCGTCCTCTACGGCGGCTGCCTGAAAATCGGCCTGTAATTGGTGTACGCCCCGCTCTGCTTCAAACAAATGTTCCAGAAACGGCGTCTCTACCGTGCGCAACAGCTCCAGATTGCGATGGTTGTTCCAACCGATCACCAGACTGATGACCAGGCCTGCACCAAACGCAGCGCCCACACTCAGTGGCAACAGCCATATTTTCGAGCGAAATTTCATACATTGATGTCCGAATTGCAGGGGGTACAGGACTGGTCGTAGCAGCTCCTTGGCGCAGTGCCAAGGGGGCGTTTTAGTCCACGGTTAGCAGCACTTTGACCGAGGCATCGACCGCACTTTTCTCAATGTAGCCAATAGCCTTGGGATTGCTGCCCAGCATTTTCTTGACCTCAGCAGAACTGCCCACTTCTTTGGGCAGGGCCGCCTTGCCTGAGAACACCAGACGCGCCCAAGCCGCCTTGACTTGTGCGGCCGATTTGCCCGTCACTTTGGTGTAGAACTGTTCGCGCACCGCCACCGATTCGGGTTGGTCTAGCAGCACTACGGCACCCACGCCTGCGAGTTGGTCTGACTTGCCCAAAAACAGCGCCGATGCTTGCTCTGTGGTCAATGCGGTGGCACTGCTTTGTGCTCCCACCACCACGGCCACTTGGGCGCTACAGGCCTGACTCAGCAGCAAGCCCAAGGCGAGCAAACATGTATTTTTTAGTTGTTTCATCGTGTCCACCCTTGATCAGAAAACACGGTCATAACTGATGCGAAACACGGTGGAGTGACCACCGAAGTTATTGGTTTCGTCAATGTTCCGATCCACTTGGGCCTTAACTGCACTGCTGGAGGACAGGTCATAGCGCAATGTCATGGATGTGCGGTGGTAGGTGCCGGGTGCGTATTGGTCTAGGTCGGTCGTGCTTTCTTTGAAGCGGGCATAGTTGATGAACGGAGTCCACTTGCCCAAGCGCATACCGGCACCTATCGTCACTGCAGGGGCTGTTACCTTGTATTCGGCGTATTTGCGGGTCAGTTGTGTGAACTCAGACAGCACAAACCAACGATCAAAATCCAGATTGGCAGCTAAACCATAGGCCCGCAGGGCGGCCTCGCTGTCTACAAAATTGGCCTCGTTGCGGTTGGTGGTGCGGGCATCGGCCCCCATCAACACGGCACGCAAGGTCAAGGGGCCATGATTGACCTCCACATCGCCGCCAATAATGTTGTTCCACTGGACTTTGGTTCGGTCTACGGGGTAGTAAAGCTTTTGGTAACGTGAGCTACGCACTTTTTCCTGACCGGCAAACACGCTGGCCGTCAAGCTGGTGTCTCCCATGCTGCGGTTGTAGCGCAGGCTGGCACCGTTGTAATTGGTGGCTTCCCAGCCATACAGTTCAGGTGGGGGCGACACCCAAGGGTAAGCAACACCAATGTCCTGAAAATCAGAATAGTAATAAAGCGGTATGCGCTTACGGCCCAAATACAACTCAAAATTCTCGTTGAGCTTGTAACTGGCAAAGGCCCACGCCAGATCAGGGGTGGCACGGGTGCCACGGCTGACCAATTGCACCGTCAAGCCAGCCTTGTCATTGAGGGAGTATTTGCCTTGAATGCCAATGCGTGATTCGGGCCGCAACGTGAATTGATCGCCATAGACACCGGCATTGCTCCAGTCGGCTACATAGCAAGGGCAGTCGGTGTCCTTGATGTTTGTGGGCCCTGAGTAGTTGGAGTCCAGCGTGCCACTGATGGTTTTTCCGCCCACTATTGATACATAGCCCGAGAGCTTGAGCTTTGATTCGCTATTGGTTTCTTGGGCTAGAGCCACACATGGTGGCAAAAGCCAAGCCCCCAACAGCAGCGCCCCTCCAAGCAATGGATGCCTTTTTTTTGGAATTGAGTTTATTTTCATAAAAATAATGATGGGAAATTATTCCGGGGAGCGGTCTCCTGGCACCAACGCTGGGAGTGACCGTGTGTGGGCAAGACAGGTGCTGCCACAGGGATCGTACCAGTACCGTCCCCTGCCCAAATCAGGTCAGTTCTGCCATGCCCTGCATGGTCAACCAGCCTTGGTGGTCGCTGGCCCACAGGCGCACGGTATGACCCTCGGCGCAAGGCTTTCCATGCACTGCAAAGGGGTGTAGATCAAAGGTGGGGCGCAGTGCCTTGAAGTGGAAACTGCGTACCTGCGCTTCGGGCATTTCACGGCGCAGCAAATCGAGCAACAAGGTAGCAATCAATGGGCCATGCACAACCAAGCCGGGATAGCCTTCGGTTTGTGTCACATACTGGCGGTCGTAATGGATGCGGTGACCATTAAACGTCAAGGCGGAATAGCGAAAAAGCAGTACATCATCGGGCACGATCTGGCGCCCCCAAGGGGCATCTGCTTCTGCTGCCACTGGGGCCGCAGCCGCCTCACCGGGCAACGGGGCTGCGCGGTAGACGATGTCGTGCTCTTCGGTCAAGGCCAACCCTTGGGCGTTGTGAATGGCATGTTCTACCAGCACAAAGATCAAATCGCCTGTGCGCCCGGCCTTGTGCGTGACCGAAACAATGCGCGAGACCCGCTGCACGGTATCTCCCACCCGCAATGGGTTGTTGGGTTCCCAGCGCAGGCGCCCACCTGCCCACATGCGCCGTGGCAGAGGTACGGGTGGCAGAAAGCCACCCCGCAGGGGGTGTCCATCTGGCCCGAGGCCACTTTGGCGCGTTTGTGGCAGAAAATACAACCAGTGCCCCAGTGGTGGTACTGGGGTGCCCAGCACGGGGTCAGGGTCATCGCGATCCAACGTGGCCGACAAGCCCCGCAACGGCGGTACTGTAATTTGGTCGGTTAAGGTCTCGGTCTGACCTTGCCAGGTTTGCAGATGCGCCAGCAAGCTGGCATCGATGGTTCGGGGGGCAGTATGCATGGGCAGTGTTCCTTCGGAAAAAGAGGTCAAATGGCAGCCCATGATTGTCTCTGGCATGGTGCCAGAGCCGCCCGTTTGTTACTGTGCGGCTGCTTTGGTGGTGACGCCTGCTGCGGCAAAGCTGGCCATCTCGCGCAGGATGGCACAGGCCGATACCAACAAGGGCCAGGCCAAGGCCGCCCCCGAGCCTTCGCCCAGACGCAGTCCTAAGTCCAGCAACGGGCGGGCCTGCAACTGTGCCAGCATCAGTGCATGGCCCGGCTCTCCAGAATTGTGCGCAAATACACAACGCTGCAACACCCGTGGCTGCAAACGGCTGGCTACCAGCACGGCGGCACTGGTAATAAAACCATCAACCACCACCACACGGCGCTCATGGGCGGCTTGGAGCACAGCGCCCACCATGGTGGCAACTTCAAAGCCACCCAGAGCCGCCAGCGCATCCAGTGGCTCCACGGCGTTTGCGTTGGCTTGCAATGCTTGTTGCAAAATGGCCCGTTTGCGGGCAATGCCTGCGCCATCCAAGCCTGTGCCCGCTCCGGTACAAGCTTCTAGGGGCACACCGCACAGCCGTGCTAATAACAACGACGCTACCGAGGTGTTGCCAATTCCCATCTCTCCGAGCAAAAGCACATTGCCCGGTAGGCTACGCACGACTTCCATGCCGTGGTGTAACGCCTGCGCACATTGCCCAGATGTCATGGCTGGGCCGCCAGAGGCATCCTGAGTGCCAGCGGCTACTTTACGGATCAGCAACTGCGGTTGGCCCGCGACAGCCTGACGCGGAGCCAAATCCCGGGCTACCCCACAGTCCACAACAGTGAGGGCCAAGCCATGCTGGCGGGCCAACACGCTCACGGCAGCACCACCGGCCAGAAAGTTCTCCACCATTTGCCAAGTCACGTCGCTGGGGTAGGCCGATACCCCTTTGGCGGCCAGTCCGTGGTCACCGGCAAACACCACCATCTGCGGGGCGTCTAGGTGCGGTTGCTCCGTGCCCAAAATCTGGCCCAACTGCAAGGCCAGTGCCTCCAGTTGCCCCAGTGCTCCTAGCGGTTTGGTTTTATGGTCAATCAGATGGTGCAGTGCGCAAGTCAGTGCGGGGTCTGCAAGGTCAGACACAGTGGGCAGGTCAGAAGGCAAGAGCATGGAAAGCAATGGAGAAAAGACAATGCAGTTGCCATTGTCGCCTTCTGTGGGTGGCTAAGGTGTAAGGGGCGTGCAGAGGTCAACGCCCTGGCACCAGAGCCGCATTGGTTTGTAACGCCAGTTCAATCTTGGCTACTGCTGCTTGCAAATCGGGCAAGTAGCGCCGGGCCGCCTCGGCGGCGTTCATGGCTTTCTTGAGCACCACGACATTGATGGTGCCCAACACGCGGCCCTGGTGAACGATGGGTAAAGCAATCGCCACCGTCTTGAGTTGCGCACTCCATTCCCCATCGTTGGTGGCGTAGCCTTGGGCACGCACCTTGGCGAGCATGCGTTCCACCAGCACCTGGTTTTGCGCCAGTGCAGCCTGTTCATCTTGGCCGGACACCAGTAGCCCCAGCACCTGCTTGCGCTCCTCGGCACTGCAAAAGGCCAGATAAGCACGGCCCGCTGCCGTGAGCAGAACGGGCATACGTTGGCGAATCATTGCCCGGTGAAAGGACAACGGGCTAAAGCGGTGCGTGGTTTCGCGCACCAGCATGGAGTCGCCATCGAGCGTACACAAATCGGAGGGCCAAACCAGTTTTTGCAACAACTCGCCCAGTACCGGGTTGGCTACCTCAGAAATCCACTCATCATCGGTAAAGCCGTCGCTGAGGCGGCGCACCTTTTCATTGAGCCGGTAACTGTCGTCTGAGGCACTGCGGCGCACATAGCCCTCGGTTTGCAAAGTTTCCAGCATCCGGCGTACCGTGGTGCGGTGCAGGCCCGTGCGCTGGCTCAGTTCTGCAATGGTGGCCCAGCCTTGTGGGGCGCTGCTGATTTCTTGCAAGATAGCCAAGCCCCGGCTCAATCCTTGGACGTGGCGATAAGGGGTGTCTTGCGCTGTGGGAAGGGGGGGCATGGTGTCATTTCCTGCAACATCGGGTAATCCCGAACCATTTTGTGCACATTGTGCACAGATCCATCATTGGATTTTCCGGTAAGGCATGCGCTGCCTAAGATCAGGTTTCCTATTCACCACGGCGGTGAACGTAGCCACCAGCCCTTGTGGGCTCCCCTGATTTTGATGCTCAACACCATGCAGATTCAACTGAAATGCCTATCGCACACCCCCTTGCGGGGATTGAATGATCCTGGCGCTGACATTGTTCAGGAGGTCGATGCCGTGCTGGCCCAAGCCCGTGCTGAAGTCGAAGCCTTTGACCCCGAGTTGATCGTCGTCTTTGCCCCCGATCACTACAACGGCCTGTTTTATGACCTGATGCCGCAGTTTGTGATTGCCACTGCTGCAGACTCGGTGGGTGACTACCAAACCCAAGTGGGCCCCCTGTCGGTGGCTTCCGATCTGGCACTGGAGATGACCCGCTTTGTGCTCAACAGCGATGTCGATGTGGCACTGTCGCACCGCCTCCAAGTCGATCATGGCTGCACACAAACGCTGGAAGAACTCACTGGCAGCCTCACCCGTTACCCGGTGATTCCTATCATCATCAACTCGGTAGCGCCCCCGTTTGGCCCTTACCGCCGCGTGCGCAAGTTCGGCGAGGCGGTGGGTCGATTTTTGGCTACCCTGAATAAGCGCGTGCTGGTTTTGGGCACTGGTGGCCTGTCGCACGAACCGCCCGTGCCTTTGATTGCCAATGCGCCCGATGAGATTGCCAACTTTTTGATTGCAGGCCGCAACCCTACCCCCGAAGCCCGCGCTGCACGCCAAGCACGCACCATTGCAGCAGGCAAAATTTATGGCACCAGCGATAGCCCGCAAACCCCATTGAACGCCGAATGGGACTTGGCCTTTATCGATACCCTCGTCCAGGGCCAGCTCGACAGCATTGACGACTTCAATATCGAAGAAATCTCGCGTGTGGCAGGCCGTTCTACCCATGAGATTCGTACTTGGGTGGCAGCGTTTTCTGCCTTGGCTGCCCTTGGCCCTTACGAGGCCCACAAAGACTATTACCGCCCCATCAACGAATGGATTGCCGGTTATGGCTTGGTCAGCGCCCAGCCACGTTGATTTTTTCCTATTTCACCCCACCACCGTTTTTAGCGATATTTCAGGAGATTCATCATGGGCAAGAGCGAAAATTTTGCGTTGCAAATTCCGACCGAGGCCGAAATCGTCCAACGCGCACAGGACATGATTCCGTGGCTGCGTGAAAAGGCCGATGCAACCGAAAAAGCCCGCATGGTGTCGGTAGAGACCATACAAGCCTTCCAAGAGGCTGGTTTCTTCAAGATTTTGCAACCCAGGCGTTGGGGCGGTTATGAAATGAACCCCAATGTGCTCAATCAGGTGTTGATCGAGTTGGCCCGTGGCTGTCCTTCCAGTGCTTGGAACGTGATGGTGTTGGGTGTCCACCCGTTTGAAGTGGGCCTGCTGCCCGAACAGGTGGGCGATGAGCTTTGGGGCCAAGACAACACCCAGTTGGTGTCTTCTTCCTATGCCCCGTTTGGTACGGTCAAAACAGCCGAAGGCGGCTACGTACTCAATGGTGAATGGCTCACCTCCAGCGGTTGCGACCATGCTGCCGGTGGTGCTTTTGTCGGGGGCCGGGTACAAGAAAATGGCGAAGTGGTGTTCCGCTCGTTCTGGGTGCAGCGCAGCGACTTTGAGATCGTGGATGACTGGTTTGTGGTGGGTCTGGCAGGCACTGGCAGCAAGAAGCTCATCCTCAAGGATGTGTTTGTGCCCAGCTACCGCAGCCATGCCATTGGTGCCTACGGCCCAGAAAGCCACGGCGACGTGGCTAACCTGTACAAGATGCCATTCTTCTATGTGTTCTACGCAGCGGTATCGTCGGTCATCATCGGTATGGCACGCGGCATGGCTGATCTGTATATCGAACACATGATGCCGCGCCAGAACATCAACCAAGCCGTGGGCGCTGCGGTGCAAGACCCCTTCATCAAGGCCCGCTTGGGTGAAGCGATGGCCAAGATTTTGGGTGCTACCTCGCGGGTGCTGCACAACACCAATGAAGCTTGGAGCTATGCCTCCAAGGGCGAACTGGTGCCGTTGGATGTGCGCGTGCGCCATTTTGCCACCAACCAGTTTACGGGCGGTGAATGCTTTGAGGCGGCCCACATGCTGTTCAAGAAAACCTCGACCCGTGGTGTTTGGCTCAACAACCCGATGCAACGCCAAATGCGGGACATTTTGGTGGGCGCCAACCACATCACGCAAAACCAAGACAATATCGGTGAACTGCTGGGCGGCCAGTTGTTGGGCAGCCCGTTGCCCGCCAACAACCCGTTTGGCGCCAAGCCCTAAACCCCTGTATTGCACCGCACACGAGAAGCACAGAAATGACCACGGAGATCAACCAACGCCTAGATTGGCAACCCAACGCCGAGCTGGCCGCTTTGCCCCCAGTGTCGTCCAACGACCATCGGGGCGGCTTGCGCCACTTCGCCATTGGCGTCACTTTGATTTCGGCACGCCACGGCGACGAACGTGCCGGGCTAACGGCCACCGCTGTTTGCTCGGTCACTGCCGACCCACCGCGCTTGGTCATTTTTGTCAATAAAAACGTGGTGGCCTGCGACCTGATTCTGCAAAGTGGTGCGTTGTGCGTCAACGTGCTGGCGGCAGATCAGGAAGAAGTCGCCAAGGCCTTTGCCGCCATGATTCCCAATGTGCATGGCGACAAGCGATTCGAATACGGTCAATGGGATGAGTTGGTCACCGGCGTGCCGGTGCTACAACAATCCTTGGCCAATTTTGACTGCCGTGTGGTCAAGGTGTTTGAGGAGAGCACACACCAAGCCTTCTTGTGCGAGGTGTTGGCTACCCGCGAGCGCAACGATGGCGAGGCGTTGGTATACCTCAACGGGGCATTTCGGAGTTTGCCCCAATAAGGGCATCCAGCACGCCAGGGGCAAAGTGGCGGTCGATGTAGGCGGCCATGCCGTCAAACACCTGCTCCAGCGTGGGTGCTGTGGCACCAAACAGAGCTTGCAAGGCCGCCGAGTCTTCGAGCAGGCCGTGCAGGTACAAGCCCAGCACATTGCCTGTGCCATTTTGCCAAGCCAAGCCCGGTAGTACTTCTTGGGCTACATCCCCTTTGGCGGCCATGGCTGGGTGCTGCGTGGTTTGGCCGTGGTGGATTTCGTAACCCGACACCTCCACCCCCGACAAGGCCGCCCATGCTCCAGACAAAGGCGCAAAGCGCGCACGGGTGCAACGCACGGTTTTGGCTGGTTCAAACACCGTGACCAAAGGCAGCAGGCCCAAGCCGGGGCCATTGCCATCAATGCCGTTGGGGTCGATCAGTGCCTCACCCAGCATTTGCAAACCACCACACACGCCCAACACCCGCCCCCCAGCTCCTGCATGGGCGGCTATGGCAGCATCTAAGCCTTGGGCGCGCAGCCATGCTAAATCTGCCGCCGTGGCTTTGGAGCCGGGCAGCACCACCCAATCCGAAGGCTGTAGCCCAGCCAATTCTGCCGGACTGCGTGCCCACAGCAGGCGTACGCCAGGGATGTTTTTGAGGGGTTGAAATTCATCCAGATTGCTCAGGCGCGGGTAGGCAATCACCGCCACCGTGGTATGCACGGCACCTTGGCTATGGCTGCGATCATCAAACACACCGTCTTCTTCGGGCAGGCCATGTTGCCACCACATGGGCAAGGTAGCCACGGTGGGCACCCCGGTCAGGTCTTGTAGCATCTGTGGCGCCGGGGCCAACAAGGCGGCATCGCCCCGGAATTTGTTTAGCACAAAGCCGTGGATCAGTGCCTGCTCCTCTGGGGGCAACAAAGCCCAGGTGCCATAAAGATGGGCAAAGGCGCCGCCTCGGTCAATGTCTGTGACCAGCAGGCAACGCGCTTGTGCATGGCGTGCCACCCGCATATTGACGATATCGCTGGCGTGCAGATTGATCTCGGCAGGAGAGCCTGCACCCTCAATCACTACCACATCGTGGTGGGCCCGCAAATCATCCAATGCTGTTTGAAGGGCAGGCCAAACTTTCTCGCTGCGGCCCCGCCAAGGCATGGCGGTGAGTTCAGCATTGACCTGGCCCCACAACACCACTTGGCTGCGTGTATCGGCTTCGGGCTTGAGCAGCAGCGGATTCATACGCACTTCTGGGGTGGCACGGGCGGCCAGTGCCTGAAAGTATTGTGCGCTGCCAATTTCACCCAAGCAGCCTTCTGGGCCGACGACAACACGGGCATTGTTGCTCATGTTTTGCGCTTTGAAGGGTGCTACTTTCAATCCCCGGTTGCTGAACCAACGGCACAGTGCTGTGGCGAGCCAACTCTTGCCAGCCCCGCTGGTGGTACCTAGCACCATCACACACAGGGCCGGACGAACTGAAGAGGTAGTGCAAGAATTCATGGCTGCGAGCAAGCTCAACGCGATGGCTTGTCTGTGGAGGCTGTGTGTCGCTCCAGTTCTATGCCGATTTCAAAGCGATCACTGTAGTTGCCAAAACCCACCGGGGTTTTTTCGGATGGCACTACGACCGGGGGCGCTGCCAAGGCCATCAGTTCTTGTTCCAATCCAGCAGGCAAGGTGAAGTCCAGATCAAATTCTTCGCCATCAATCAAAATCCGGCGACCAGAAGCTGGTGGTACAGGAGCTGGTGTAATGGCGGGTTTATTGACTGCAGGCGCTGTAAAGGGAGCGGGTGCTGCAAGCAAGTCAAGGTCTTGGCCTGGTGTCCAAGAAAAATCATCCATCGAAAAACCCGATGGTTGAACCTCTGGTGCTGGTGTGGGTGCCGGTACTGGTGTGGGCACTGGGACTGGTGCAGGGACTGGGACTGGGACTGGGACTGGGACTGGGACTGGGACTGGGACTGGGACTGGGACTGGGACTGGGACTGGCGGAATAGCAGGCAGAGGAGGAAGGGTTGGCAATGAGGGTGGAGCCGTCCAGTGGGCCTCTGGGGGCAGTGAGACAGTGCTGCCCTTTTTCTTGACGACCGCTGCTACAGGCAGGGGAGCGATGTCCTCTACTTCATCCTCTGTGGGGGTGGTGCGTGACCGTGGCAATGGCAAACCACGGGCGCTGGCTGGGGTGGTTTGCGCAATCGCATAAAGCAGCATTAGATCGTCATAGGCATTCAGATCAAATCTGGGCGTACCCCCTTCACGCTCGAACAGGCAGTGCGCCAGTTCTTCCAGCACTTCTTGGCTGTTCCATTGGGCTTCGATACGTGCCAATACATCGGTGTAGCCCAACAGGGAGCGCCCTGTTTTGCTGAAATGGGCAAATTCGGGCGCACAGGCATTGAAATGCTGATGAAACTGGTTGCGCAACTGGTTGAACTCATCGACCCGACCCAACGAATGGTATAGGCGCAACAACTCAAGATAAGCCAGAGGCGAAGAAGTCTCGTTCTCGGTAATGTGCTTTTTCATTACCCCGATGGCCTGATCGTTTTCGCCTACCGAGATGAAGAACTCGGCCTGTTGCTGCAAATCGAAAATGGCTTCTGCATTGATCACATTGCGCGCGGGCGATGGCTCCAGAACCAAGGAAACCGAGGCCTCCAACTCTTGCTCTGGCGTAGGTGCCAGAGCAGGCACTGAAACCTCGGCGGCCAAGTCCGTGAAGACTGGCGATGGCGCAGGAACAATGGGCGCAGTGATGGGGCTGGTGTCTTCGGCAGAGGGCGCACGGACAGGGGCGTGCGACACCTTGGACGCTGGCTCAGGCAGTTCTACTTCCGAGAACAGAGAATGGTCTCTGATGTCCGTCCAATCTTCTTGTCTCTCTGGTGCGAAAGCGCGCGAACGTTGCCATAGCCATGCAGCCCATGCCAGTACGGCGGCCAACAGACCCAGCAACATATAGACCACAGTGGCAGAGAAGCGATCTTCTTGGACTTGCAGCAACTGTCGCTGCAAGGCCACATTGGTCATCTGCATGTCCTGTATCTGGAGCCGCAGTGCCGCAATATCCGACTGCATTTGTTTCCATTGTGGGTGTTCCAACATGGACAACTCGGCAGCAACAACCGCAGGCCCGGCCTCTTCAGGTGCCACAGGCGGCGGTTGCTCCGGCTGAGGC